>JANMEO010000255.1:0-12542 GCA_031376995.1 Burkholderiales bacterium | reverse complement strand
CCCATCTTGATGAGCGTTTTGAGCTCGTGGCGCCGCTTGGCCACCTCTTCTTCAGTCAAGGCCGTCTCATCCAAGCCAAACTCGCGCATCAAAGCGCGCTCTTTGGCTCGGGAGACCTTCATGCGCAGTGGCTTGACTTTGACTTTGGAGTCGTCGTCTGTGACCTCGGCTTCAGCTTCAGGCTCACCCTCGATATCAGCCTCGAGATCAGAAAAGTCTTCTTCAGCGATTTCGGTTTTTTTGGCCTTCAACTCTTCTTTGTCTTTACGTCCACGTGCGGCCGCCTTGACAGGGCTCGGGGCGGGTTTTTGGGCGGCAGCAGCTTTCGTTGCGGCTTTGGCAAGGGGTTTGGGCGTTGATTTCGAGGCCTTGGTGGGCGTCTTCACGGCCGAGGTGTTTTCATCCACGCTGGGAGCACGGGGTTTGTGGGCCGCTGGGGCCTTGGTTGCCTTCACGGGAAGACTCTTTTTGACGGTCATGCGAATCCTCGATGGATGTTAGCGACTAAGATGGCCTTAAGGGGACAGTACGAGAAGATTCTCTGGCAAATCTTTGACTCAGCTTGGACTGAGGCTGCATGAGCTGCTGATTTCAGGGATGTTGTTGCAGGCGATGCCAGCACACCGAGGGTAGGAGATACCATGAACCCAATCGGCTACCACAAATCTGTTGTGTCAAAGGAATCTGTGGATTATAACTTTTCCCCACCTTGGAGTAGGGATTTTTTAAGTTCAGTCAATCGTTGACTCAAGCGGCGGTAGCTGAGCATGGCCGCTGGGTCGTGCGTGGCTTGGGCTGCCAACTTTTGCTCATCACGGCTGAGGGTGTCAACCCAGAGGCTATTGAGCATGCGTCGCAAGTCTGAGAAATCGAATTCATCATCCACACCGGCCTGTGGGATGAGCTTGTTGATCGTCTCATTGCCTGTAAACGCTCGAAGTGCGGGCTCTAGGGCTGCCCATGGCATGGCGCCATGCTCAGCCACCTGGCGCTCTAGCCAAGCACCTATCTCTCCGTGGGGCGGGGGGAGGTGTGAAATCAAATCGTGATCATTTGTCGGGAGTTGCTCAAGCCATTCACTGTGCAGCAGCAGCATTCTGAGAACGTGGTCTTCGGGGCTGCTGGGGGTCGGGTGGGTATCGCGGCGGCGCGATGGTGCTGGCCGAGGAGGTTGCGTCGCGGGGAGTTTGGTTTTTTTTGCAGGCAAGCGCTGGGGCTCAGCACCTGAAGGGCCATCAAGTTGCCACAACGCTGTCAGGTCATGGATGGGGAGGCCTCCATGGCGTGCCAATTCGGTCAGCAATTGACGTTTGAGGGCGCCGTCTGTCAGTGCATGCCAAAGCGGTTTAGCGTGCACGAGAAATTTGGCGCGTCCCTCTGCACAAGAAACATCGCAGTCAGTTTGTGCGACATCGATCAGGTGTTTGGACAGGGGCGTGGCCTGGTCGATGCTCTGATTGAAGGCCTGTGGCCCTTTTTCTCGCACGTACGAGTCTGGGTCATGTTCGGGGGGTAAAAACAAAAAACGTACGCTGCGGGCATCGGTGGCCATGGGCAAAACGGCCTCTAAGGCTCGGCCTGCAGCCCGGCGCCCAGCACGGTCGCCGTCAAAGCTGAAAACGATGTTGTCCGTGAAACGAAACAGTTTGATGATGTGTTCTGCCGTGCACGCAGTGCCCAGTGTGGCCACCGCATTGGCCCAGCCAGCTTGAGCCAATGCCACGACGTCCATGTAGCCTTCAACGACCAAAGCGAAGCCCTTGTGACGAATATCTTTGCGCGCTTCGTGCAAGCCGTAAAGCTCACGCCCCTTGCTGAAAACGGGGGTTTCGGGCGAGTTGAGGTATTTGGGCTCACCCGCATCAATCACGCGACCACCAAAGCCAATCACATCGCCTTGCACCGAGCGAATAGGAAACATGAGCCGATCACGAAAACGGTCATAGCGCTTGCGGTTGGCCTCGAAACCCTCAACCTCCCCCTCAACATGCCCCTGAGCGGGCGTGATCACCATGCCGCTTTCAATCAACCTCGGGTCACTGTAATCTGGGAGTACCGTTGAGAGAAAGCGCCAGCCTTCAGGGGCATATCCCAGTCCAAAACGTTCTGTGATCTCAGGGGATAAGCCGCGTTTGATCAAATAAGCGCTGGCTTTGGTGTGTTTGCCTATTTGCTGCTGATAGTGGCGGCTGGCTTGGGCTAAGAGGTCTGAGAGCGTGGCTTTTTGCTTTTTCAGCAACTGCGCTTTTTCGTGGGCTTGGGCGTCGTGCTCATCGTGGGGTACCGAGAGGCCAGCCCGCTGGGCCAAATCACTGACAGCGTCTGTAAACGCTATGGCGCAATGCTGCATCAAAAACTCAATGGCATCGCCATGAACACCACACCCAAAACAATGGAAGGTTTGGCGGGTGGCGTTGACGATGAAGCTGGGAGACTTCTCATTGTGGAAGGGGCACAAGCCCTTGTGGTTGATGCCCGCTTTCTTGAGTTCGACATGCTGCCCCACCACATCAACGATGTCTGTGCGGGTGAGAAGGTCTTGAACGAAGTGCGGCGGGATCACTTGTTGATTTTAAGGGCTACTCAAATGCACGGCACCTCGGTAGTTTTTGATCCACAAGGGAACCTCTTCGCCAGGCATGGCCTTGGCAATGCCGTTTCCCTGACCAATTTCGCAACCGGCAGCAACCAATACTTGGGCCTGCTCGATCGATTCAACGCCTTCAGCGACAACAACGCACCCAAAAGTTTGAGACAGGCTAATGACGCCCTGAACAATGGCCATGTCTTGGTTGTCGTTGAGCATGTTGTGCACAAAAGAGCGATCAATTTTGAGCAGGTCAAGGGGGAGGCGTTTGAGGTAGGTGAGTGTGGAGTAGCCTGTTCCGAAGTCGTCAAGTGCGAAACGAATGCCCATTTTTTTGCACTCATTCATCAGCTGGCTGGTGTACTCAATGTCGGCCAGGGCTGCTGTTTCGAGGACTTCTAAAATCAGGCTGTGTGCCACTGTTTCGGGATGGGGAGCCAGGCAGTTAATTAGTTTTTGCTTGAACGTGGGTGACTGCAGATGTCGTGCAGACACATTGATGCTCAAGCTGAGGTTGAACCCCATTCGCAACCAGCTTGCGAGCTGGTCAATGCCCTTGTCGAAGACCCAGTTACCGACCTCTTCACTCAAAGGGGTGGGTTCAATGAGCGGCAAAAATTGGGCTGGTGGAATCACCCCATGACGGGGATGTTTCCAACGCAGCAAGGCCTCAACACCCAGCACTGTGCCTAAGCGCATATTCACTTTGGGCTGAAAATACAACACAAATTGCTCATCGGTGAGCGCTTGTTGAACGCGTGCGAGGGCTTCAAAACGGGCTTCTTTTTGACGATCGAGCTCGGCATCAAAATACAAATAGCCATTGCGACCGGCTTGCTTGGCTCGGTACATGGCCTGGTCTGCATGACGCAACAAAGTGTCGGCGTCAGCACTGTCAATCGGGTATACCGTGGCGCCGATGCTGCCCGTGAGCCGAACGGCTTGGGTGATACCGGGCAATTCGAAGGGCAGGGCGACACTGCGCAAAACTCGCTCGATGGTGCGGCGGCTTTCTTCGAGCGTAGCGCTTCGTACCAAAAGGGCAAATTCGTCGCCACCCAAGCGGGCGACTGCTGGCAGTTGATCTGGCGCAATTGTGATGGTTTTGACCAAACGCTGCGCCACACATCGGAGCAGGGCGTCTGCGTTGGCGTGTCCCAATTGGCTGTTGAGTTGTTTGAAGTGATCCACGTCAAACGAGCATATGCTTAGCAAAAAGCCTTCGCGTTCGCTGGCTTGCAGGGCTTCACGCAACAAACTGCCAAGGCTCACACGGTTAGGCAAGCCGGTGAGCTCGTCGAAGCAGGCCTGACGCTCGAGTTGCTCTTTTTGTTGCAGTTGGGCGGTAATGTCTGACAGCACGAAGGCGCACAAGCGCAACCCGTCTTGATCTTTGGTGCCACTGGCGGTGGCCTGAAATACCAAGCTGCGGCCCAGCCTGTCGCGGGCCCGAATTTCGCCTCGCCAGCGGCCATGGGTGAGCAGTTCATTGGCCAACGCGCTGGGGGCGTCATGCGCCAGCAGAGGTTTGATCAGCTGGGGGATGTGGTCGATGACATCATCGCGGCGACAGCCCAGCAGTTCAGTGAATCGGGAGTTGCAATCGATGGCATAAAAATGTCCATCGGTAATGAGCAAGGCCTCGTGCAGGTGCTCAAAAATGGTTTCGAAGAGGTCTTTTTTTTCTTTTTCTAAGCGTTGCAAGGTCACGTCTTTGGCAACCAATGTGATGCTCGTTGGGCCGGTGTTTGTTGGCGCAAGGTTGAGTGCAGCATGACAATGCAACCAAATCCAGCCGCGACGCTCTGATTTCATCCGAAATTCAAGGGGTGCTAGCTGTGCTTTGTGTGTTGAAAGGGTTAACAAAAACTCACGCAGGGGACCACGGTCACTCTCATGAATTCGCAGCCATCCCTGTGCACCTGAGGGCTCGGGCAGTAAGGTGTTGTGTCCAAGCATTGCCCACCATTGCTTGGACAGTTGCAACTCATCTTTGGGATAAGTCCAATGGGCAATACCGATGTCGGTCTGTTCGAGGGTGTGCTGCCAGTGCTGGTGTACTGCCGTGATTTTTAGGGTTTGGGCCTGTGCCCACCAGGCCAGCAGAGTTAAGCCCCCCAAAAATGCCCAGTTTATGCTCCAGTTTGCGGCCATATGGGTGTCTTGGGAGGCGGCCGCACTGAGGGGGTGGGTCTGGCCTGAGATCTCTGGCGCAAGCATGACCAGCAAAATACCAAGCAGGGCCACACTGGCTGCGGACAAGCTTCGCACTGCAATCCATAACACCATGCCGATCATCATGACACCCCCAAGCCAGGGCGTCGTCGCTGGTGCGCTGGTGTCGGCGAAGGCCCAGTGAGCCAGCGCTCCAATGGGGATGCAGGCAAGCAGGGTGTAAAGGGTGGGGCGGCAGTCCTTGTGCGCAAGGGTGCGGGGGGCGGTGGGCCACGCCAGCACGATGGGCGCCACAATGATGCAGCTGACCGTATCACGCAGCAAGCCCATCAGTATCAGGTGGGCTCCTAACTGGGGTTGCCAGCCTGAGTGAATCAGCCAGCCGATGCTTTGAAGAGCGACTGAGGCTGCTGCAGTGACGAAAGCTGCGGCCGTCAAATGACGCGTGTCCAGAGTTTTGACCAGCGAATTTTGTGGCTTAAATTGCTGGTGGTAAAGCATGCCTAGGCCCGGCGCCACCGTGCTGGCTAAGATCCAAATCAGGGCGCTGGCGAGGGAGTCTGGGGCTGTAGGGCCAAAAGCCAGCCAGTAAGCGCACACAGACATCGCACTGGCAATCAGGGGCAGCCAAGCTGCCCCTCCCCACCGCAGCAACATCGCAAAAGTTAAGGCGGTGAGTGGGGCAATCACAGGGTGATACGGCGTGGGAGCTGGTATCTGTAACCCCAGCCACCCTGAAATAATCACTATTGAAACCATTACTAGCATGCGACATTCCTCGATGAGGGCGATACTAGGGTTTCTCATTGAACCCAAAATACAGGCTGAATAAGCTGGGGCGACAGCCTGACGCGGATTGAGGCTTGATGGCGGCGCGCCAAGAGATATGTCGCGCCGTGATCCTGGCCCCTAACCCTGGTAGTGATAAGTGCGGTGCTTGAAAATCAATGCACGCATTAAGCTGAGGCCCTCAGGGCTGTAAATACCTCGTAAGAGATAACACAGCTGAGGGCGTTGCTTCATTCATATCTATCGAGCCGCTCAGGAGCGGGCTTGAAAGATACAGGGTGCAAGAAAAATGACTTGAGGCAAAAAACAATTGCGAGCAGAGGATATGCGGCTAACTTGGATTTTTTCTTAAACAGAAAATTCTTCAAGTTTGCGGCCATCTTCTAATGCAGCCTTAAGCCACTTGGGCTGTAAACCTCGACCACTCCAGCTATCACCGGTGGCTGAGTTGAGGTATTTGGTTGCTACCTTGCCACCCTTGCGAGTCGAGGCTTTGCCGCCTTTTAAACCCAGATCAGATGCGCTCAGGCCGTATTGCTCCATGATTGACTTGACTTGGGAAATTGCGGCTGCTTGTTCTTGCCGACGGGTCATTTCGATTTGTTTATCGAGCGCAAATTTTTGATCAAGCAGTGATTGCAAAGTGGACATTTTTGGTTTCCTTGTTAGTGATAGATAACACCTTTCAAAAAAGGTCATGAAAATTATAACCTGATAATTATATTCTTGGGAAGGCATGACGGTCTACTGAGAAATCATGCCACCCTTCTTCTGGGCTCAATAGCCCATAAGCTACAAGAGTTTAAAGGCGCGCTCAGGGTGTAGGGGGAACAAAGCCTGCTGGTTTTTCAGCGCCACCGCCAAAAAAGAAGCTTTCCATTTGTCGAACCAAATAGCTGCGCGCACGCTGATCAGCCAAACTGAGCCTATTTTCATTGATCAGCATAGTTTGATGGGTCATCCAGAGTTGCCAAGCCTCTTTACTCACTTGGTTGAAGATTCGTTGACCCAATTCGCCTGGAGCGGGGGCAAAATCCAATCCTTCGGCTTCTTTATGTAGGTGAACACATTGAATGATACGAGCCATTTGAAACTCCAGAAATTTTGAAAAATTGCAACACGAGTTGTGCTCTATACCCATCCAACACCGCATCTCTAGGTTGAATGGGTTTGGGGCTTAAGCAAACAAATTGCCATGGGTTGAAATGCTTTGTAGCGGTGAGATGGGTTGCAATATCGGGTGGTATTGCTGCCTTTGACGGCCTGGTTCAACCTACCCTAGATGAGTTTTTTGACCAAGACTTGAGAGCGTCGGTCCCAATTGTATTTTCGCTGTCGGGCCTCGGGCAGCCAGTCTGGCGGTACGGCCTCAAAGCCACGCTTGATAAACCAATGCATGGTTCGTGTCGTGAGCACAAAAATACTTTCTAGGCCTGTGGCTTTAGCGCGTTGCTCAATGCGTTTAAGTATCCGCTCACCGTCACCTTGACTTTGGACGGCAGGAGATACCGTGAGGGCTGCCATTTCTCCAGTTTTTTTCTCAGGGTAAGGGTAAAGGGCCGCACATCCAAATATCACCCCATCGTGCTCAATCACGGTGTAGAGGTGAATATCTCGCTCAAGTTCGGTTCTGTTGCGCTTGACAAGGGTCCCATCGGCTTCGAAGGGTTCGATCAGTTGCAAGATGCCCCCGAGATCGTCGACACAGGCATCGCGCAAGCTCTCGAGCTTTTCATCGACAACCATGGTACCAATGCCGTCATGGGTGAAGACTTCTAAGAGCAAGGCGCCATCTACGGTGAAGGGCAGAATGTGCGAACGTTCGACGCCGCCGCGGCAGGCCTTGACACAGTGCTGAAGGTAAAAGGCAATGTCAGTCGGTTGTTGTGGGTTGGGCAGCACGCTGAGCAGTCGAACTGCATCAGCCAAGGCAAGTTCCGTGTCAATGGGGCTTTCGTTATCGGCCGGTTTTTCTGGGATGCCCGCGATCTCAGTTAAAAACAGCAGCTTGTCGGCTTGCAGGGCAATAGCGACGCTGGTAGCCACATCTTCCATGGCCAGATTAAAAGCCTCCCCCGTCAGGGAGAAACCAAAGGGTGAAAGCAACACCATGGCGCCGGTATCGATGGAGCGACGAATTGCTGCGCCGTCAACTTTGCGCACGACTCCGCTGTGCATGAAGTCGACGCCGTCAACGATGCCGACAGGGCGGGCCGTCATGAAGTTGCCCGATACCACGCGCACCGTGGCGTTGGCCATGGGTGTGTTGGGCAGCCCCTGCGAGAAGGCTGCTTCAATTTCAAACCGAAGCTGGCCGGCAGCCTCTTGTGCGCAGTCAAGCGCCAAGGGGTCGGTGATTCGAATGCCGTGCATGAACTGTGAGCTGTGGCCTTTGGCCTTGAGTTGTTCGTTGACTTGGGGCCGAAAGCCATGCACCAAGACGATTTTGATCCCCATGGCTTGAAAAATGGCCAAGTCTTGGGCAAATGAATTGAGTTTGCCTGCCGCGATGAGTTCGCCCGTCATAGCGACCACGAACGTTTTACCGTGGTAGGCGTGGATATAAGGCGCTACGCCGCGAAGCAACGGCACAAACGTATGGGGAAAGACAAGGTCCATGGGTGGATGAAAGTGGTCAACGCGATTGTGCCGCAGCATCCATGACCTCTGGACCCAGGACATGGAAAATGTCCGGCTTTGCTGTTGAATTTGTACATCGAGTTTGGGTTGAGATCCTGCGGGCTGATAATCGGTGCCCGTGAAACAACCCCATCTTGCCTCTTCCGCTGCCTCTGGTGCCTCTGGTACCTCTGTACCCCCTCGCGATTGTGCTGCCGGGTTGCGACCTGGCTGGCCTGTGGTGTCGGTGACGTCAATTGAATTTCCGCCTGAACTGCCTGTTTGTGCGCGTCGTGAGGAAATTGCAAAAGCCATCCAGGATCACCAAGTTATTATTGTTTGTGGTGAAACGGGCTCAGGCAAGACCACGCAGCTGCCCAAAATTGCGCTGTCTTTGGGTCGAGGTTGGGGGGCTGGCGGACGAGGCATGATTGGGCACACCCAGCCCCGCCGCATGGCCGCCTCAACCGTGGCCAAGCGCATCGCCCAAGAGTTGAACTCGCCGCTCGGTGAGGTGGTGGGCTATAAGGTGCGGTTTCAGGACACGCTTAAGCGTGGCGCGTCAGTCAAGTTGATGACTGACGGCATTTTGTTGGCTGAGACCCAAACAGATCCTTTGCTTAAAGCCTACGACACGCTCATCATCGATGAGGCCCATGAGCGAAGTTTGAACATTGATTTTTTGCTGGGTTACTTGCGAGAAGTGTTGCCCAAGCGCCCTGACCTCAAAGTGATTGTCACCTCAGCCACCATCGATGCTGAGCGTTTTTCGAAGTATTTCGAGTCGCGCACAGGGTCTGTGCCGATCATTCAAGTGTCAGGTCGTTTGTACTCGGTGGAGCAGCGTTATCGGCCCTTTGAGGAAAGCCGTGAGTACGGCTTGAATCATGCGATCAGCGATGCCGTGGAAGAGCTGTGGCAGTCGAGCTCAGGGGACGTGTTGGTGTTTTTGCCCGGCGAGCGTGAAATTCGCGAGGCTGCTGACCATTTGCGCAAACATCATCCGCCAGGCGTTGAGGTTTTGCCCTTGTTCGCACGCTTAAGCCAGCAAGCTCAAGACGCCATTTTTGAGTCGCACAGCACGCGTCGCATTGTGTTGGCCACCAACGTGGCAGAGACCTCCGTGACCGTGCCAGGCATTCATTGTGTGATTGATGCGGGCACAGCGCGAGTTAAGCGTTATAGCTACCGAAACAAAGTGGAGCAGTTGCTCATTGAGCCCGTGAGTCAGGCAGCGGCCAATCAGCGAGCTGGGCGCTGCGGTCGAGTCAGTAGCGGGATTTGCATTCGACTGTTTGAAGAACAAGACTTCGCAGGGCGCCCTCGATTCACTGATCCTGAAATATTGCGCTCATCTTTGGCCAGTGTGATTTTGAGGATGAAAGCCTTGGGTCTTGGGCGAGTCGAGGACTTTACTTTCATTGATCCGCCCCCACGACGGGCCATTGTTGATGGCTATCAGTTGCTGCATGAGCTGGGTGCCGTGGATGAAGCCAACGAGCTTACACCCCTAGGGGGCGAGCTGTCTCGCCTGCCGCTAGACCCTCGTGTGGGCCGGATGATTTTGGAGGCTCGACGTCGTGATGCATTGTCAGAGGTGTTGGTGATCGCCAGCGCCATGAGTGTTCAGGATGTCAGAGACCGGCCCATCGAGCACCAGCAGGCTGCTGATCAAGCACACAAGAGGTTTGACGATGAGAAGTCGGAGTTCACCGGTTTGCTGAAATTGTGGGCTTGGCTGGAGTCGATGCGTGGCCACAACCGCTCGCAGGGCGAACTCCCTGTGCATAAGATATCTCAGCGTAAGCAAGAGCAGCAGCTGCGTGAGTGCTTTATTTCTCCTCGGCGGGTTAGAGAGTGGCGTGATATTCATGCTCAGTTGCACACAGCCGTGGCGGATTTGGGGTGGCGGTTGAACGGCTCGCCCGCCACTTATGAGCAGCTTCACATGTCACTTTTAGCGGGGCTGTTGGGCAACGTGGGTTGCAAGAGTGACAGTGACGAGTGGTATCTCGGCGCGCGTGGCATCAAATTTTTCCGACATCCAGGGGCTCATTTGTCAAAAAAGCCTGGGCGCTGGTTGATGGCTGCTGAGCTGGTGGAAACTCAGCGTTTGTATGCCCGCGGGGTGGCTGCGATCGAGCCTGATTGGTTGCCGAGTTTGGCCGGGCATGTGATTAAAACTCAGCTGCTCGAGCCTCATTGGGAGAAAAAAGCCGCTGAAGTGATCGCCCTGGAGCGTGCCACCCTCTACGGCATCGTCATTTACAACAATCGGCGAGTCAATTTTGGAAGGGTGGATCCTGAGCGCGCGCGGGAGATTTTTATTCGTGAGGCGCTGGTGGCCGACCAGTGGGAAACGCGTTTGCCGTTTGTTGCTGCCAACCGTCGGTTGGTGACCCAGGTGCAAGAGCTTGAGCACAAATCAAGGCGCCAAGACGTTTTAGTGGATGATGGCTTGATTGAGGCGTTTTACCAAGCCCACTTGCCGGCTGAGGTATGCAGTGGCGTTAGTCTGGAGCGTTGGTATCGAGACCAAAGCCGCGCGCAGCCGAACTTGCTCATGCTCACCCGAGAAGCCGTGATGCGTCACGAAGCTGCAGGGGTGACGTCCAGCGCGTTTCCAACGCTTTTGCGCTTGGGCGGCATCGATTGCTCGACGGCTTATTTGCACCAACCAGGTGAGCTCAAGGACGGCTTGACGGTCACGGTGCCGCTGTATACCTTGAATCAGGTGGATGAGCTGAGGTGTGAGTGGCTGGTTCCGGGGATGTTGAAGGACAAGGTGATTGCCTTGCTCAAAACCCTGCATCAAAAGCCGCGGTCTCGGCTACTCCCGCTGACGGCGTATGCCGATGGCTTTGTCGAAAAGGTGAGTGCGCTGAGCCCTGTTAACAGTACAGGCCTGCTTGATGCTTTGCTGCACGCGGTGCGCGAAACCACTCAGTTGGATGTGAAGCGAACCGACTTCAAGCTCGAAGCGTTGCCTCCCCATTTTTTCATGAATTTTCGAGTGGTGGATGACTCTGGTCGACAGTTGGGCATGGGACGAAATCTTTCCGCCTTGAAGGCTTCTTTGGGTGTTCAGGCACGCTCAGCTTTTCAGGCGTTGGCCCAGCTGCGAGTGGCCTCATTGAGTCCCAATCGGGTGACCTCAGCGCAAGATGCTGGCGGTGCTTCAGCTTTGCAAGGGATCGAGCCTATCAAGGCCACCTTGGAAAGACCGCAGGTGGCGCTCTCTCAGACTGACCTGTCTGCGCCAGTGCGCTACATCCGTTGGGATTTCGGTTGTCTGCCAGAGCTGTTGGAGGTGCGTCGAGGCGGGCAAACCTTGGTTGGCTTTCCTGCCTTGGTCGATGGTCTTGATCATGTCGTGATTGAGGTTTTTGACGAGCCCTCAGTGGCTGTTCGCAAACATCGATTGGGCATTCGGCGATTGGTGGCTTTGCAAGTCAAGGGGGCGATCAAGTTGCTTGAAAAAAGTCTGCCCGATTGGCCCAAAATGAGCATGTTATTCATGCCTCTCGGGGGGGCTGATGAGTTGTTTGAACAAGTGGTCGCTTTGGCTTTAGAGCGTGCTTTTTTGGTGGGCCCATTGCCTATCGATGCTGCCGGGTTTGAACGTTGTATTGAATCGGGTCGGGGTCGCCTGACTTTGATCGCATTTGAAGTGGCGCGAGCCGTTTTGTTGGTTTTGACTGAATATGCAGTTGCTGTTCGCAAGCTCAAGGACAGTCGAGCTCCAACGGAGGTGGTTTCGGATGTGCGGGCCCATTTGGGGCGCTTGGTGTCTAAGCGTTTTGTGATTGAAACCCCTTGGGCGCAAATGGCCCATTTGCCACGCTACCTCAAATCAATCAGCCTGAGGCTGGAGAAGTTGCGTCTGGATTTTGCTCGCGACGCATCACGTCTGGCTGAAATTCGCCTGCTAGAGCACAGGTACTTTCGCGTCTTGGCTGAGCGAATGGGCGCGCATGATGATCGGCTCGACGAATTTCGATGGTTGCTTGAGGAGTTAAGAGTCAGCTCGTTTGCGCAAGAACTGCGTACCCCTCAGCCCGTCAGTGTGAAGCGCTTAGAAAAAGTTTGGGCCAAAATTCAAGTTTCAGGTTGAATGAGTAGACTCCTCCATACTCAAGATGAGATATTTCTGGCACAACGCTGCATCTGTGCTGACCAAAGCCCCATTTTGGCGGCTACAATCACCACCTTCGGGGCGTAGCGCAGCCTGGTAGCGCAACTGGTTTGGGACCAGTAGGTCGTGAGTTCGAATCCCACCGCCCCGACCAACCCTTTCGTGATCTCCGCCTGACTGCCCGTAGCTCAGCTGGATAGAGCAGTTGCCTTCTAAGCAACAGGCCGGGGGTTCGAG
>JANMEO010000250.1:0-15108 GCA_031376995.1 Burkholderiales bacterium | reverse complement strand
TGGCTATTTCTCGCTTGCCCTGGCGGCCCATTGCTGCGTTGCGACCCTTGCCAAGGCCACCAGCCTTGGCCGCGGCTCGCGCCTTGCACTGGACCCCCATGGCAGCGCGATAAACAGCCAAGTTATTCCGGGCCAGATCCTAAGCTTGACGCTGCGTGTCAGGTCGCCAGCCCAAGGCGGCGGCAAATCTCTAGCGTGCTGGTGCTTTGGTTCATGGTATAAAAATGCAGACCTGGCACCCCCTGCTTGAGCAGTTGCTCGCACAAGTGAGTGATCACGTCTAAGCCAAAAGCTTTGATAGACATCGCGTCATCTCCAAAACCTTGCAAGCGCAAGCGTATCCACCGTGGTATTTCGGTGCCACAGCCCTGTGCAAAGCGGATGAGGTTGCCGGCGTTGGTGATGGGCATGATGCCTGGGATCACCGGAATGTGTGCCCCCAGGGCGCGAGTGTCATCGATAAATCTGAAATAGGCGTCGGCGTTGAAAAACATCTGTGTGATGGCTGAGCTCGCACCTGACTGGACCTTGGTGACGTAGGCCTGCAAATCTGCCTGGGGTGAATGCGCCTGCGGGTGAATCTCGGGGTAGGCCCCCACCTCGATGTGAAAATGGGCGCCTGTTTCACTGCGGATGAAGCTGACCAAGTCGCTGGCATAGCGAAACTCGCCAAACTCGCCATAGCCGCTGGGCAAATCGCCTCGCAAGGCCACAATTCGCCGAATGCCCGCTGACTGAAATTGCTGCAATTTGGCGCGAATGGAGTCTTGGTTGGCGCCGATGCACGAGAAATGCGGTGCGCCTTGATGCCCCTCGCTCAAAATGGCAGACACCGTCGAGAGGGTGCCTTCTTGGGTCGAGCCGCCCGCGCCATAAGTGACGGAGCAAAACTCAGGTTGTAAGGGGTAGAGCTGTTGGCGAACCGTGGCCAGTTTGCTCACGCCCTCAAGGGTCTTGGGCGGAAAAAACTCCAGGCTCAATGGCACGGCCTTGGTGCTTGTTGTCATGGCTGACCTTGTGCAGAAGACAAAGATTGGGCTTGGGCCCATACGAAAAATTCGGTGTTGCCCTGGCCGTGGGCTTGCCCCCCCTGGATGGCACTTTGAAAATAATCGCACACCTGCAGCGGTAAAAGGGCCAGTGCCGACTCAATGCGCGAGCGAACTTGCGCATGCAAAGCGGGGTCTTTCACTACCCCGCTTTTCGGGATGTCTTGGGGTTGCAATTCAAACTGAGGCTTGACCAGCATCAGCAGATGCGCCTGGGGGGCCAGGTAGGTCACCAGGGTGGGTAGAACCAGGGTCAGGGAGATGAAAGACAAATCACCCGTGATCAAGTCCATGCTGTGAGGGGGGGTCTCGTTGGCAAAGCGCGTGCCCGAGACCTCTCTGGCATTGAGGCCCTCAAAGCAGACGACCCGCGGATCGGCCCGCAGCCGGGGGTGTAACTGGCCGTGCCCAACGTCAACACCGATCACCTGTGCTGCGCCACGTTGCAGCAAGACATCGGTGAAGCCCCCTGTGCTCTGTCCCACATCTAAACAACGCAGCCCATCAACTGCAAGGCCACAATGCTCAAGCGCTGCATTGAGTTTGAGACCTGCGCGCGAAGCAAACCGCAGCTCATCGTTGTCATTGATGCGCAGCTCGCATTCAACAGGCAAATCTTCGCCAGCCTTGCGCGGCACCACCCAGCCCTGCGGTGTCAGCCAAGACACCCCGCCTGCATCAATCAGCCGTTGTGCGCTTGAGCGAGTGGGGGCCAGACCCCGAAGGACGATCAGTTGATCTGCACGCATCAGGCATCAGGCGGTGAGAGAGAGGGCAGCCATTCAAAAAACAGGGCCGCGCGTGAGTGCTGCGGCCCTTAAGGGCTCAGTAGCGATACGTGTCAGCTTTGTACGGGCCCTGTTTGGGCACCCCGATGTACTCAGCTTGTTCGTCAGTCAACTCGCTCAACATGGCGCCGACTTTTTTCAGGTGCAGTCGGGCGACTTTCTCATCCAAGTGCTTGGGCAAAACATAAACCTTGCCAATGTCATAAGAGTCAGGGTGTGAAAACAATTCAATCTGAGCGATGGTTTGATTGGCAAATGAGCTTGACATCACAAAACTGGGGTGCCCTGTAGCGCAACCTAAATTGACGAGGCGGCCCTTGGCGAGCAAGATGATTTTTTTGCCGTCAGGAAACACCACATGATCAACCTGGGGTTTGATCTCGTCCCACTGGTATTTCTCGATCGAGGCAATGTCGATCTCGTTGTCAAAGTGGCCAATGTTGCAGACGATGGCCTCGTCTTTCATCTTGATCATGTGGTCGTGGGTGATGACCCGCTTGTTGCCGGTGGCGCTGACAAAAATGTCGGCCTTGTCAGCAGCGTAATCCATGGTTACGACCTTGTAGCCCTCCATGGCTGCTTGCAGCGCGTTGATGGGGTCGATTTCAGTCACCCACACTTGCGCACTCAGCGCCCGTAGAGCTTGGGCTGAGCCTTTGCCCACGTCGCCATAGCCACAGACCACCGCAACCTTGCCAGCAATCATCACATCGGTGGCCCGCTTGATGCTATCAACCAGCGACTCACGGCAGCCGTAGAGATTGTCAAACTTACTCTTGGTCACGCTGTCATTGACGTTGATGGCGCGAAATAACAAGGTGCCTTTGGCGCTCATCTCATTGAGGCGGTGCACGCCCGTTGTGGTCTCTTCAGTGACCCCGATAATTTGTGCCCCCTTGCGGCTATACCACGTTGGATCTTCAGCTAACTTTGCCTTGATCGCCGAAAACAGGCAGGCTTCTTCTTCGCTAGACGGCTTGGCCAGCACTGACGGATCTCGCTCAGCCCGCTTGCCCAAGTGCATCAACAGGGTGGCATCGCCGCCATCGTCAAGAATCATGTTGGGGCCTTCGTCTTGCATGCCTTTAGGGCCGAAGTCGAAAATGCGGTGGGTGTAATCCCAGTAGTCGCTGAGGCTTTCGCCCTTGTACGCAAACACGGGGGTGCCGGCTTGAACCAGGGCGGCCGCTGCATGGTCTTGGGTTGAGAAGATGTTGCACGAGGCCCAGCGCACTTTCGCCCCTAAAGCTTGCAGGGTTTCGACCAGAACGGCGGTTTGGATGGTCATGTGCAGCGAGCCCGTGATGCGCGCCCCTTTGAGGGGTTGCTTGGTCACAAACTCTTGCCGAATGGCCATCAGGCCAGGCATCTCAGTTTCGGCAATTTTGATTTCTTTGCGACCCCAAGCAGCCAAGGACAAGTCGGCGACCACGTGGTCATGAGAGGATTTGAGCACAGCGTTCATGAGGTTCTCCGTTGCAGGTTAATGAACCCACTGAGCGGCGCGGAGTTTGATAGACGGCTCACCACACCTGACAGGGGGTGAGCGCAGTTGACCCACTCAAAGACGCCAAGTTCTTTGGGTGGTTTCCGAGCCTGGGATGCATCATGCCTCTCGCAGCGCTCCTCGGAAGCTGCTCAAATTATAAAGAGCTTCAATGTCAGTGTTGGGCGAGATGAGGCCCTAAATAGCCTTTGATCCATCGATAAAGCCACATCTCGTGACATTACAAGCCCGCTGCCGCACGCAGGGCAATGACCTTGTCGGTTTTTTCCCAGCCAAACTCAGGCTCATCGCGGCCAAAGTGGCCGTAGGCGGCTGTCTTTTCATAAATGGGGCGCAGCATATCCAGCATTTGAATGATGCCCTTAGGCCGCAGGTCAAATTGTTCGTTGATCAAGGCGGCAATTTTGTCGTCGGGGATGACGCCTGTGCCTTCGGTGTAAACCGTCACGTTGATGGGCTTGGCTACGCCAATGGCGTACGCGACTTGAATTTGGCATTGACGGGCCAGCTTGGCCGCCACGATATTTTTGGCCACATAGCGCGCCGCGTAGGCTGCGGAGCGGTCGACTTTGGTGGGGTCTTTGCCGCTGAAGGCGCCACCACCGTGTGGGCAGGCGCCGCCATAGGTGTCGACAATGATTTTGCGCCCTGTAAGGCCACAGTCGCCTTGTGGGCCCCCCACCACAAAGCGGCCTGTGGGGTTGATCAAGTAGCGCGTGTCTTTGAGCCACTCTTTGGGCAAGATCGGTTTGATGATCTCCTCGATGATGGCTTCATTGAACTCGGCTTTCATTTTTTTACCATCGCTCATCTCAGGGGCGTGCTGGCTCGACAAGACCACCGTGTCAATGCTGTGGGGTCGGCCGTCGACGTAGCGCATGGTGATTTGGCTTTTGGCATCGGGGCGTAAGAAGGGCAAGCGCCCGTCTTTGCGCAGCTGGGCTTGACGCTCAACCAGACGGTGGGCATAGTAGATGGGGGCGGGCATCAAGTCTGGGGTCTCATCGCAGGCGTAGCCAAACATCAGGCCCTGGTCACCGGCACCGGTGTTGAGGTGGTCGTCACTGGCGTGGTCAACGCCCTGAGCAATGTCGTTGCTCTGCTTGTCATAGCACACCATGACTGCGCAGCCCTTGTAGTCAATGCCGTACTCGGTGTTGTCGTAGCCGATGCGTTTGATGGTGTCACGGGCCACTTGGATGTAGTCGACATGCGCATTGGTGGTGATTTCACCAGCCAATATCACAAGCCCAGTGTTGCACAGTGTTTCAGCAGCCACGCGTGAGCGTGGGTCTTGCTTGAAAATTGTATCCAAAATAGCGTCTGAAATTTGGTCAGCGACTTTGTCGGGATGACCTTCGGAGACAGACTCAGATGTGAACAGAAAACTATTTGCCATGGCCAAAGCTCCAGTAAGGTGGGGACAGGTTGCACACCGCGTTGCCGACATGATGAGGAGCTCGGCGAACGCTTTAGCAGCACTTGTTGAATCGCTCTGCAAGTAGTTCATAACTCAGCGATGAATCAATTATAGGAACATGAAACTGATTTTTAGGTGGCTTTCTTGCTGGCCTTTGCCTCTGTTGCACGCTTTGGGGGGTGTCTTGGGTTGGTTGGTTTTTATCGTCTCACCCTCCTACCGACGGCGCTTCAAGGCCCATGCGCAGCAGGCTGGGGTGCCATGGTCGATTGCTCGTGCGGCCGTGTCTCAAGCCGGGTGCATGTTGGCCGAGCTGCCTCACCTTTGGTTGCGCCCAAGCAACGAGTTGCTGGGTTCTCGAACCCGCTTTGAAGGGGCAGACTTTGTTCGCCACGCCCATGCGCAAGGTCGGGGTGTGTTGTTTTTGACGCCTCACTTGGGCGCCTTTGAGGTCGCCGCGCAAGCCTGTGCTGAGTTGTTTGGTGACACCCATCCATTGACGGTGTTGTACCGCCCAGCCCGCAAGGCTTGGTTGCGTGAGGTGGTTGACACGGCTCGACAGCGGCCGGGCTTGAACACGGCACCAGCCAGTTTGGCCGGCGTTAGGCAGATGGTTCGCGCCCTTCAAAGGGGGGACTCAGTGGGTTTGCTGCCTGATCAAGTGCCCCCGTTGGGCATGGGTGAGTGGGCGCCTTTTTGGGGGCGTGAGGCTTACACCATGACTTTGGCTTCTCGCTTGGTACAACAAAGCGGCGCGCTGGTGATGCTGATTTGGTGCGAGCGTTTGCCGCGCGGACGAGGCTATGTTGTTCGCTGCGAGCCTTTGGCTGACGTGCTGCCGGCTGACCCCAGTGCCCGTGCACAATGTGCTGCCATCATCAACCGGGCGATGGAGCGCTTGATTCTTCGCTGCCCACAACAGTATCTGTGGGGCTACAACCGCTATAAGCAGCCGGCCACTTCGCTTGCTAAGGAATGAATATTGGGTACGCGTTTGTTGTTGAGTTTGATTTGGTGCTTGCACCTTTTGCCGCTGTGTTGGCAGGCGGCTTTGGGCCGCAGTTTAGGGCGCTTGTTGTTCAGCATGGGCCGTTCGCGCCAAGCGGTGGCTGCCCGCAACTTGAGCTTGTGTTTTCCAGGCTGGAGTGAGGCACAACGGGGTGCTGTGCTGCGCGAGCATTTCGAGTGGTTGGGTCGCAGCATTTTGGAGCGCGGTTTGCTTTGGTACGCCTCGCCTGAACGCCTCAAGTCGTTGATCAAGGTCGAGGGCGATGTGGGCCTGGCCGAGCGCAGTGAGCGCTCGGTGATGTGGCTGGTGCCTCACTTTGTGGGGTTGGATGTGGCGGGTGTTGCCACACAGTTGTTTCAATCTCGCTGGGTGGGCTCGATTTATCAAGCCCAAAGCAACCCTGTTTGGGACCGGGTCATTCGTCAAGGGCGCTTGCGATTTGGCAGGGGTCAAGTTTTTGCCCGCAGCGAAAAAGCCCTGCCCCTGGTGCGTGCCATTCGACGAGGTTGGGCGTTTTTTAATTTGCCCGATATGGATTTTGGTCGGCGCGATGCAGCGTTTGTGCCGTTTTTTGGTGTTGAGGCTGCCACGCTGTTAGCCCCATCGCGCATGGCCAAAGCGCTCAATATGATCGTGCAACCCGTGATCGTGCAGATGTTGCCAGGTGGGCAAGGCTATTGCGTGCGGTTTCTTGACCCTTGGCCTGATTTTCCGAGCGACGACCCCGTGGCCGATGCCACGTTCATGAACCGCTGGATCGAGTCTGAGATTCAGCGCAACCCAGCGCAGTATCTGTGGGTTCACAAGCGATTCAAGACTCGGCCTGAGGGTGAGGCTTCGTTTTATATGCGGCCAACCCAAGAGGGGAAGACCCAGACCCAGACCCAGACCCTTTAGGGCAACCAGCCTGTGGCACCGTGCAAGCAGCGTGGCTGGTAGGGGCTCAAGCGCTTGGCGATTTCGGCAATGTGTTCGGGGGTGGTGCCACAGCAGCCCCCTGCAATGTTCAAAAACCCCGATTTGGCAAACTCTTCAATCAAGCGGCTGGTCACTTCAGGGGTTTCATCAAACCCGGTCTCACTCATGGGGTTGGGCAGGCCGGCGTTGGGGTAGCAGCTGATGAAGGTGTCGCCTGCGACTTTGGCCAGCTCTTCAATGTAGGGGCGCATCAGCGTGGCCCCGAGGGCACAATTGAGCCCAATGGCCAAGGGCTTGGCATGACGCACACTGTGCCAAAACGCGCTCACGGTTTGCCCTGACAAAATGCGTCCAGAGGCGTCGGTCACTGTGCCTGAGATGATGACAGGCAGCCGCTCGCCCGTGGTTTCCATGAGCTCATCAAGGGCAAAGATAGCGGCTTTGGCGTTGAGGGTGTCAAAGATGGTTTCCACCAAAAACAAATCAGCCCCGCCTTCTAGCAGGCCGCTGGCTTGCTCGAGATAGGCCTCGCGCAACTCATCAAACGTGACGTTACGGGCAGCTGGGTCGTTGACATCAGGGCTGATGCTGGCGGTGCGGGGCGTGGGGCCCAGTGCGCCGGCCACAAACCGGGGCTTGTTCACCGTGCTCGCCTGGTCGCACGCCACGCGCGCCAGTTGCGCAGCGACGACATTCATCTCACGGGCCAAGGGCCCCAAGCCATAGTCGTCTTGTGCCACCGAGGTGGCGCCAAAGGTGTTGGTCTCGATCAGGTCAGCGCCTGCGGCCAAATACTGGGCATGGATCTCGCTGATCACATCAGGCCGCGTGAATTGCAGTAACTCGTTGTTGCCCTTGAGGTCTTTGGGGTGGTCTTTGAAACGCTCACCCCGGTAGTCTGCCTCAGTCAGTTTGTAGCGCTGAATCATGGTGCCCATGGCACCATCAAGAATCAAAATGCGCTGCTCTAGCAACCTGGGCAACGCTTGGGCGCGGGTGTAATGCGTGGGGGCTGAAGGGGTGCTCATGCCTTGATTTTAGTGCGCTGTGGTGTCATGAGGCTGGGTTTTCGCGTGCGCCCGTGAAGCAGCGTCAAGGGGTTGAGAAACTCCAGTTCACTGCCAAGCGCTGGCCATCTACCGTGCCTTCAAATTCGACGCTGTAGCGGGTTAAAGGCTTGAGGGGGGCTTTAGGGGCTAAGGCTGCGAAAAAGGGAGCGCCTAATTTCACCAAATTGATGTCGGTGTCGTAGGTGAGCAAGTAAGCGTCAACGGGGGTGGTGCCCAGTTCTTTGAGCACAAAACGGGTTGCTTTGAGGCTCTTATTGGGGTCGACTTGAATGGATACCGGGTAGCCATACCCATCGTCCTGGGTGGGGGATGGCGGTGGGACTTCAAGGGGCATTTTGACCGACGTGGTGCGTGTGTTGGGCTGCGGCCAAAGCACGTAAGGCGTGTCAGGGGCACCTTGTCGACCTGCCGATCCATAGGCAAAGTCAATCACAAAGGGGCGGATGTAAGAGCCTGGGCGTGCGACATCCCAGCCGATGCCGGCATCGGTCCAGTGATAGTCGAGGATGGGGATTCTGTGATAGGCGGTGGCAAGAAAACCGTCGATAGTCATCGTGCCATTTGCCTGGCCATCAAAACCGATAATCTCATTAGTTAGTGTTGGTTGATATCCAACCGCTACCATCCGATCTACGGGCCACTCTCCAGTGAACAATTGTCTTCCAGGTGTTTGTCGATGGTCGCCTCCATTAAGGATCATGTATTTCGCATGGCTGTAGGCGGCCTGATCGATCAATGTATTTTGTTTGAGAAGACCCAGCCCAACTTGCTGCCTCACCTCGTTCATTCGCACAAAAGCTTGCTGGCGTTCGATATCAGGGTAGCTGATCGCCGCAACCGACGTGATGGGTTGAGGAATTAAAGAGGCGAGGTTGGTTGGTGGGCCTCTTGGCGAGTCATCGTTTCCGCCACCGCAGGCACTGAGAAGCAGGGCGATCAGGCATGCGTGAATTTTTAATTTCATGATTTGGGTTGTCTTTGATGTCAGTTATCAGAAGGGCCATGTACGGGGCAGGGTGTTGTCGTTGGTAGCCCTTGGGCTCGCTCGTAGGTACGCCCCCAGCGCACCATGTAGTCAGTTCTGCCGTCAGCGTAAGTGCGCAGGTAGACCTCGGAGGTACATTGTTGGTAAGGCTGAAAAATGTAGTGGAGCCCGGGTACCTGCTGATCGGTCCAGAGCACAACCTGCTGCATAGCCAACTCCATGTTCAGGTTGTTCTGAAGGGCAGTGACAAAGAATCGCCCACCTTCATTGGCGGCGGGGCAGTATTGAGCGCCCGGGGGGATGTGGGTCTCGGTCGTGCCACTCGAAAACGCATACGCTTGGCTTCGCCAATTAGGATCTTCGGGTCTTAATTTCACGTAAAGATGGATGAATCGCCCGGAGCCGTCGCCCGCTTTGATGACCACGATGACGTTGGTGCTTAGGCGATTGAGATACGCGCGTTGACATGAAAAATCAAAACTGTCGGCCATGCCCCCTAGGCTTGGAAGGGAAACAGTTTGGCTTTGACTGAATCCTGCGGGAGAACTTGTTACCTGAAGAGGGAAATGAGGTCTAGGCAACCCCCCCAAAGTCACAAAATCCGCCGCTTGCCCCCACGCCCCTGAGGCCCAGCAAATCAGCCCAAAAAGCCCGATCTTTTTATAAAACTTCACAACCCCACCTTGATCGCAATGCGTCACTGATAAAAACAATAGGTCGTTGCCAACACGGTGCTGTTGAGCAGGGCTCCATTGGCGCTATTTCTCAATCCCACCACCCAAGCCCCACCCTCGATGAGCCCGTTGGCCGGGTTCAAGCCCCGAGCGTGGCTGGATGACACAGTCGCCGAGCGCAGGATCGTGCCATCTGGCGTTGCTTCGGTGCCTGCATGCAAAAACAACTTAGGCTCAGGGGCTGCGGTGCCGGTATCGCGGCATGCGGGCATGGGCACCTCGGTGCCATCCTGGGCCACCCAGCTGGCCATTTGCACGTGTCCGCTGATCAAAGGGGCAGCCACCATCCATTGGCTCGCACGGCACAGCAAGCCTTCGCCCGTGTTTTGATCCGTGGCCAAGCTGCCATCTACCAAGCACACCCCACGATGGGCGCCGTACTTCAACAGTGCCCGGTAGACACCGCCCGGTGTGCAGGTGGCGATGCCGCCGCCGACCATGGTGGCCAGGGTCGAGGGCGTGCAGGTATCACCTTCAAGCACCGGTTGATTCAGCCGCAGGGTCGGGGCGATCACGGTGTCGCCGGCGGTGATGCCCCCGCTGGTCTGCAGGTCGCCTGTGGCCGCAATGCGCACGAAGCCTGTGGCCCCACGAACAAACAGGTCACCCGCCGCCACGCGCAGGGTGTTGGGCTCAGTCGATGCGCCGATGCTCACGTTGCCAGCCATGACCCCTTCTGAAAAGGCGCCGGTGAGCGCATTCAAGCGGCCGGTGCAGGTGAGGGTGATCACGCCCGTGGGGTCGAGGCGGCTGCATACGGTGGTGCCGTTGCTGATGTCGATGGCCGAGGTGCTGGTGATGCTGCCGTTGAAGCGGCTGGTGCCCTCGATGGTGAGATTGCCTTGGGCGCTGAGGTTGCCGGCCAGATTGGGGTCGCGCAGGTCACCCCGGCGCACGAAGGCGGCCCAGGTGCTGGCGGCGGTGCCCACCCGAACAGCCACCACGCCAGCGGGTTGCCCTACCACCGGGTTGGGTTCTGACCAGGTGTGGTCCCAGCCGGTCAGGGTGCCTGGGTTGCTCATCAGGGAGACGGCCGAATCAACGCCAAGGCGGGTCAAAATAGGGCCGATCAAGGTGCCGTCAGCATGGCCTGTGCCAGGGCTGTTAATAGGGCCCATGAGCGTGACGGTGCCCTCGATGTTGCAGTCAGGGGGGGCCGCACAAGGTTCCGTGCGCCTGAATTGAACGCGGTATTCTTGGTCATTCAAGCTAGAGCGGGTGAGGTTCCAGCCGGTGGGCAGGTAGCCCATGTCGCGCAGTTGAGTCAGTGTGGGTTGCCACACCAGTTGGCCGTTGATCGTTTGGGGTGTCACCGGCGGCAGGGGCACGCCGCCCACGCTTTGAGTGATGGGCTGGCCTTGCAGGATGGCGGTGGCGTTGTCAAAAATGGCGTTATTGACCGAGTCTCGCAGTTTTTCTAAAACCGTGGCCTCGGCTTGAGCCATTTGAAGTTTGATCTCGAGTTGCCGAGCTTGGGTATAACCCACCGCGCCTAAGCCGCTGACGATCAGGGCCAGAAGCGCAGAAATGATGGCATTGCCACGTTGTGGTTGAGATGCCGACCGGGGGCCGAGCGTGCTGCGGGAAAATGGGTACAACATGGTTTTTCTCTGGCGCTGACGCAGGCCTTGATTTTTAGGGGTATTTTTTTTGTTCGAGGCCGCAAAATCGTCTATTTTGATCGATTTTTACAAGCTGGATGTCATCGAGCATCCGGCTCTGAGGGTTCGGTCCATGTCTGGGGTCTTTTGAATCATGTCATTTCAAACCTTTGTATCTATCGTAGGCCGCGCTTTGGCGCGTGATTCGCTAAGCCCCGTCTGGGCTCGCACGGGTCGCGCATTGGCTTGGGGCGTGGGCCTGTTTTTGGTTTTTCAAGGGCTCATGGCTTTGACGGTGCCTTGGCTGGTCAAGGGCCCTGGCCTGAGGGCAGCGGGTCAGGCGCTGAAGCGCCCCATCAGTTTGGACAGCGTGCGATTCAACCCGTTTGTCCTGGGCCTTAGGGTGCGTGGTTTGCGCATCGCTGACCCCAAACAGCCCACAGACCCCGACCAAGACTTAGTCAAGGTGCAGGGCATCGACCTCAATGCCTCAATGGGTTCATTGCTGCGCGGGGGCCTGGTGTTAGATCATCTTCACATCGATGCCCCTTACGTCAAGGTGGTTCGCATCGATGCACAGCACTTCAATGTTTCTGACCTCATGGCTCATTGGGCCGCTGGAGCGTCCAGCCCGTCTGCCGCCTCGTCTACAGCCTCTGCACCAGGCTTTGCCGTGCACGATCTGCAGGTCAGGGGGGGGCAGTTGCGCTTTGATGACCGTCTTTTGAAGGCCCAGCATGCCATCGAGCAAATTCAATTCACCTTGCCTTACGTGGCCAGTTTTGCGGGTGAGCGCGATACCGCCATCCAGCCTCTGCTGATGGCGCAAGTGCACGGCGCAGAACTGCGTCTGGGTGCCCACACCAAGCCGTTCAAGGCCACACGCGAGACCACCTTGCAGGTCTCTCTCAAGGGTTTGGACTTGGCGGCAGCGCTCAAGGGCTGGCCTGGGTTGGCACCTTGGCAAGTGCACCAAGGCACCCTCAATACCGAGTGGCAGCTGACCTTGCGTGCTTTGGGTGCTGAGGAGGCTGAGGAGGCTGAATCAGGCCGCTTGAGCCTGCTGGCCAAGGGCCAGGTCGAAACTGAGGGCTTGCGTTTGAACAACCCTCAGGGTGACGTGATCGCTTGGGATCGCTTGGCCTTGGGCAGTGATCAACTCAATTGGGATGTCCAGCCGCAAGGCCCCCAGTGGCGGGTGAAAGATGCCCGCCTTGAGCTCGATCAGCTGAAGTTGGGCGATTCACAAGATGCCGCCAAGTTGCTGTCTTTGGTCCAATTCAAGCTGGCCCATGCCGACATCGATGGCTCTCGACAGAGCATTGATCTGGGTGAGATGCAATGGGATGGCTTGGCCTTGCAAGCACACCGCAGCAGCGATGGACGCTTGAATCTGCTTTCTGCGCTGGATCGCCTGTCCCAATTCAAGGGCCCAGCGAGCGTAGCTCCGCTGCCAGTTTCTGTGCCCCAGCCCACCCACCCCACCAGTGTCCGCCCCCCTTGGCAAGTGGCCATCGCTCACATGGGCATTCGCAACAGCCAATTCAGCTGGCTGGATGAGGCATCCGTGCCCAGCGTGAAGTTGGGAGTAAAAAATATGCAGGGCGATTTTCGTCGCCTGTCCACTCGCCCTGATGCCGAGGTCAACTTCAAGCTGCAGACCGACTTTGCGCATGGGGGCAGCTTGGCGCTGGATGGGCAGGTGTTGGTGGGCCCACGCCAATTGCGCACGGCGGTGACACTCAGTCAGCTTGATTTGGCCATTGCCCAACCCTACCTCTCTCAGGTTTTGAATCTCCAACTGCGCAAGGGTCAGTTGGACACCCAGGGGCAATTGAGTTTGGATGCCCCGCTGCAGCGTGATTGGCGCCTGGGCTATCAAGGCGAAGCCTCGATCAATCAGCTATATACCAGCGAACCCGCAACGGGCGAAGACTTTGTGCGTTGGAAGCGCTTGGTGGCCAACGACATCGATGTGCAAATCACCCCTTTGGCGCTGTCCGTCAAAGACCATATTCGCATTGGCGGCATCAAGCTGCAAGAGCTGTTTGCCAAAGTTGTGATCCATCCAGACGGGCGCATCAATTTGCAAGATATTTTGCGCCGCAGCGCACCCCGTGAGGGGGGCAAGGCTGAGCTTGCAGCGGGTCCAGTGCGTCACGGCAGCCCTGTTGTAGAGCTCGGTGGCCTCTCAATTTCAAGCGGGCGATTGAACTTTTCAGACCAGTTTGTTCAACCCAACTACACGGCAAAAATCACGGATTTGCGGGGCACGGTCTCAGCCGTTGGCCCACAAAGCCCGCCTGCTCAAGTGGCCTTGCAGGGTCGCATTGAAGGCTACGCCCCCTTGACCATTGAGGGCCGCATCAACCCTGTGGGGCCGAGCTTGTTTTTGGACGTGGTGGCCAAGGCCCGGGGTATTGATTTGCCCACCCTCTCGCCTTATTCAAGCCGGTATACGGGCCACCCCATTGTGCGTGGCAAGCTGTCGTTGGATGTGGCCTATAAAATTGAAAATTCAAAGCTTGAGGCTCAAAACAATATCTTTCTTGACCAGCTGACGCTGGGTCCACGCGTTGAGGGTCACCCGACTCAACTGCCGGTGTTGTTTGCGGTATCGTTGCTCAAAAACAGCCGTGGCGAGATTGACCTGAGGCTGCCCGTGACGGGGTCGATCAATGACCCGCAGTTTTCGATGGGCGGGGTGTTGTGGCAGGCTTTGGGCAATTTGATCCAGCGTGCCGTCACAGCCCCTTTCACCTTGCTGGCCTCCCTTTTCAAGGGCGCCCAGGGAGACCTGGGGCAGGTTGAGTTCAACCCGGGCACCGCCGAGCTCACACCGAAGTCGTTGCCACGCCTTGGCAAACTCAGCGAGATTTTGCAAGACCGCCCCTCTCTGAAGCTCGACATCACGGTGCATCTGGACCCGCTCAACGAGTTGGGCGACATCCGCCGCTCCCGCTTGAGCACGCGAGTGCAAGACGAGCGGCGTCAGCAGGGCGCCACCCCTGACCCCCTGGCGAGCACGCCACTGTCTGAGTGGAGTGAGGTTGACTACGCGCAGTGGTTGCAGCGTTTGTATGACCGTACCAGCGTGCCCAATAAGCCCCGTAATGCCATCGGCATTGCCAAGAAACTCTCTGTCGCAGAGATGGAAAGTTTGCTGATGTCCAGCATCAACGTGTCTGACGACGAGCTGCGGGCATTGGCCCAAGAGCGTGCTGAGGCAGTGCGCCAGGTCCTGGCCCCGGATGTGCCCCCTGAGCGGCTCTTTACCTTGGCGCCGATCATGGCGTCTGTCCCCAATGCTCTCGGCGTCGCAGCCAGCGATGCCCCGACCACCCCAGTCAGTTGTCACATGGCTTGTGCTGCGTTTTCGCTGCACTGATATTGACCCAATACTGGTAAACATTCGGCGAACCCGTGTCAGTACTGGAAATCTACCTGACTGGCAAAACCAATCACTCTGAAATCACAAGCGGCCAGCATTCGCCATGCCGCTGCGCAACATGCCCAAGACGACATCAACCCCCAAGCCCTCAGCCTGTTCGATTTGTGCGAGCACTCCATTGCTGCGTCGTATCACGACCGTCTTCAACTGGGTCGGTGATCCACGGTGCCCCATCACCCACACTGCCTTAATGCGGCTCGCACCAGCTCGGTTGCTTGAGTGACTTGGTTTTCCGGCAAATGGTGAACCATTTTGGCCAGATTTTCGAGAACTCTCGGATCCTTTGTGTTCGCCAAGAGGGCGATGAAGCCCTCAAGCCTATGGTCTAGCTGCAGAAAGTAAAGCTTCCTGTTCAGCGTTTCGAAATCTGTCAGATCCTGTGTTGAATTCAAGACGGCTTTGAAGCCCTCAAGCCCCTGCTCTAGCGGCAAATCATGAACTGCCCAGTCCAGTGCTGCGAGAGCTGATGGATCCTGTGTTTTCTCCAAGACGGCGATGAAGCACTCAAGCCGATGGTCTGTGTCCCTCCGGCAAATCTGCATGAACTGATTTAACTGCCGTGGCAGCGCGTGCTGC
>JANMEO010000247.1:0-5800 GCA_031376995.1 Burkholderiales bacterium | reverse complement strand
ACAACCACAACCACAACCACAACCACAACCACAACCACAACCACAACCACAACCACAATCGCTTGCTTGGAAAATTGAAAGCACCTGCTGCGATCCCCCTTCAGTTTCGATGGGTTTCACTGGTCTGAGTGGCATCATCCTGTCGAAAGGGCAGCAGGGGCCAATGGGCGTCGCTCAAAGACAACATCCCATACGCCATGGCCCAGCCGCAAGCCACGGCTCTCAAACTTGGTCAAGGGGCGCACGGGTGGTCGAGGTGCAAAGCCATTTGCTGTGTTGCGCAAATCGGGTTCGGCTGACAGCACCTCCATCATCTGTGAGGCATAGGGCTCCCAGTCGGTAGCGCAATGCAAGATGCCACCAGGGGCCAAGCGGCTGGCCAGCAGCGCGACAAAGGGTGCTTGAATCAAGCGCCGCTTGTTGTGTTTTTTCTTGTGCCAGGGGTCTGGAAAAAAAATATGCACCGCTGTCAACGCCCCTGCGGGCACCATGTGGCGCAAGACATCGACCGCATCGTGTTGAATGATGCGCACGTTGGCGATGGATTTTTCGCCAAGCGTTTTGAGCAAGGCCCCTACCCCAGGCGTATGCACCTCAACCCCCAAAAAGTTTTGATCGGGTGATGCCAGGGCCATCGCCGCAGTAGCGCTTCCCATGCCAAAACCAATTTCCACAACCCAGGGTGCACACCGACCAAACACCTGTTCAGGCTGAATCAAGGCTGCTTCAAAGGGCAATACAAATTGCGGCCCGAAGCACTCGATCGCTTTGAGCTGACCAGGGCCCATGCGCCCGGCTCTAACCACAAAACTCCGAATAGGGCGAGGCGGAAAATCAGAACTGTGCATGTTGCAATCAGAAAAAACAAAACCTCAAACCCTCAAACCCACAACCAATCACCCGACCTTGTTTTGGCGAGGGGGATACGCTGTAGAATCAATCAAAATTGCGGGTGTAGTTTAATGGTAGAACGGCAGCTTCCCAAGCTTCATACGAGGGTTCGATTCCCTTCACCCGCTCCATGACACCACATCTTCAGCTCTGAGGGGTATGAGTACCACCCTGCCACTTTGCGTTGGGGTGGATGCGGGTGTGGTACAGGTTTTTTTTGCATAAATTATTTCTGATGTCTTCGAAGTTCACACCCGTGCTGGCCCTTCATGGGGCGAGTGAAACCCTGATTCATGACATTGCATCATCAGGACTCGGGCCTTTTCGCATTCATTGGCTCAAAACTGCGCAAGCCCTCATCGCAGCAGCGGGGGCAGACCAAGGACCCGCAGCGGCCGTGCTGAGCGTTTCGCAAGCTGAAGCTTTGGGCCCCGCTCTCGAGCGCTGTGCCTCAAACGCTGCCGTTCTCTTGCTTTCAGATTTGAGTGATCGCTCCAGTGCTTGTTACGAAGATTGGGCGCGGTGGTTTCAGCTCGGCGTTCAAGATATCTTGACCCCCCAAGACTGCTTTCACGGCGGCTTGGCGCGCCGTTTGCGTGCGGCTCTCGAGCGCCACAGTCTTGGCTCAGAAATGCGGCGTGCCTACGCCACCGATTTGGGCACCGGCCTGCCTCACGAGCAGCAGTTGATCGAACACATGAGCCACTTGATAGCGCTGCGCGAGCGCGAGCCTGCCGCCATGGCGGTCTTGGTGCTGCGCATCGAGGGCTTGGCCACGGTCGAGGCGCGGGCGGGGGACCAGGCGGTGGCGGTGTTGCGCCGAAAGCTCGCTGTTCGTTTGCGCTCTGGGGTACGCGCCAGTGATGTGGTGGCTGCCCTCGACAGCCAGTTGTTTGGTGTTTTGCTGGCCAGCATGGCCTCACCCGACCAAGCCGCCAGTGTGGGGCGTAAGCTGCTAGCGTCGCTGCACGCGCCTTTCAACGTTGGGGGGTTTGATTTGACCGTGTCCACCGCCTTAGGCATTGGGCAGTATCCTCAAGACGGTGCCCAGCCTGCGGGTTTGATCCAGCATGCCATCTCTGCAGCAAGGGTAGCGCTTGCCGAGGGGCGGGCGGGCTTTGCCAACTTTATCGAAGGCACGACAATCCCGCGGGCTGCCAATGAAGAGTGAGCTTGCAGATGCCCTGATGCCTTGCAAGGTGCCAAAGTCTTTGCTCAAACCCTTTGGGTTCAGCTAGTTTTCTCTGGCTGGGCCAGGCCCAGGCCCACAGAGCGGCGGGGAAAGAGATGAACCGCTGAGGTCTGGGCATACTGATACACCTCATCTGCAGGCATCGGTTTGGCAAAGAAATAACCCTGCAGGGAGTCGCAGTTGAGATCTGCCAAAAAGCTGGCTTGTAAATACTCTTCGACGCCTTCGGCCACGGTTTTTAAATTGAGCGCCCTGGCGATGTCAAAGGTCGCCTGAACAATGGCCCGGGACTTTTCGCTGATGAGCACATCCTTGGTGAATGCTCTGTCAATCTTGAGTGTGTCTAAGGTAAAAGTCATGAGGTAGTTCATCGACGAGTACCCAATCCCAAAGTCGTCTAAGGCGATGAAAACCCCACAAGCCTTGAGTTCGCTGAGCATCTTTTGACTGCGTACAGGGTCTTCCATCAACGCCGTCTCGGTCAGTTCAAGCTCTAAGTATTGAGGGTCGAGCTTGGCCTCAGCCAGGGCGTTTTTGACCATCTCACAAAGATGCTCTGACGTAAATTGGCGTGCAGATAAATTAACCGATACCTTCCACCCACTGAGCCCCTGTGCGTGCCAGGCTGTCATTTGCTTGCAGGCCGTTTTGAGCACCCACTGGCCAATCTCTTCAATCAGACCCACGCGCTCGGCCATCAAGATAAAGTCTCCCGGAAACACCATCCCCAGCTCGGGGTGCTTCCACCGCACCAGCGCTTCTACACCCGTGATTTTGCCGCTTTTGACGGAGATCAAGGGCTGGTAGTGAAGCACAAGCTCATTGCGCTCGATGGCATGAAACAAGGCGCTTTCCATGGACAAACGGTCATGGGCGCCGGTGTTCATTTCTGGGGTAAACACCACGCATGCATTGCCCCCACGACTTTTGGCTCGGTACATGGCCACATCAGCGTTGGCCAGCAAAGTCTCGGGAGTCACAGAGCCATCAGCGGTGAAACTCACGCCGATCGAGGTGGTGAGGTGGAAGACGCCACCATCGATTTGGATGCTCCCTTTGAGGGCCTCCATGTAGCGCAGTGCCACATCCTTCGCTTGTTCGCCGGATTTGATGTCAGGCAGCAAGATCACAAACTCATCGCCGCCCATGCGAGCGACGGTGTCATGGGGTCGCGTGTTGGTTAAAAAGCGTTGCGACACCATCACAATGATTTCGTCGCCTCGTCGGTGCCCCAGTGTGTCATTGATGTTCTTGAATCGATCAATATCGATCGCCAAGACCGCTAGCGAGGTGCCCGCTCGATAGGCTCTTGATAGCAACTCATCCATGCTCTCTTCAAGCGCCAGCCTGTTAGGGAGCTTGGTCAAGTGATCCACGCGCGCTTGCCGAAAGAGTTCTTCTTGCATGCGTTTGTGCGACTCAATGTTGCGCGAAATGCTGAGAATTTCACATTGGTCGTGACGATCCATCAGCCGGCGCTGGGCACTTTCGAGCCATACATAGTGGTCCGTGGCGCTCAACGCCCTATAGCTGATGGTGGATGAATGGTCGATTTTTGTTGCTTCAGTCAGGCTGATGGCCAGGAGCGCTCGATCTTCAGCATGCACAAAATCCAGAATGTTTTTTCCCTCCAAGGCTTGAGGGCTGATGCCCAGCACTTGTTCAACAGAGGGTGATGCATAAAGCACCAAACCTGTCGGACTTAGCTTGGTAATCAAATCGGTTGAGTTCTCAGTGATGATCTGATGCTGGCGCATGGTGTTAACCACCAGTTCTTCTCGGGTGTTGAGCCGATGTGTCATGTTATTGAACGCTGCTGTGAGTGAGCGAACCTCCAGCGCCCCTTGTTCGCACTCAAGGGGCTTGATAAGGCCCTCTGACCCAGAATAGGCAGTAATGTGCTGACTGAGTCGGGTCAGGGGATTGGTGAGGTATCGGCTGATCACTAGAACAATGACTGGGATCAAAGCAGTGATGCCGAAGAGCGACCAAAGCAATTTTTTGAATTGCTGTTTGACCAGCGCATTGGCCTCGTCTTTGGGGTATATTCCGCGCACAATCCATCCAGTTTCAGCCACTTTTTTGTAGGTGACATAAGCAAGTCTGCCATCGTCAGTGAACCCTTCATCGGTTCCTTCGAAACCCTTCAGGGCCTTTGAAAACAGGGCATCAGAGCCTAAGGGGTATAGCGGTTGAGATAAGAGCTCTTTGTCTTTGCCAGTGATGACTTTGCCATCTGCTGTCGTTATGGATATAGAGCCTGTTTGACCAATCACGATCTTGTTGAACGACCCCAACACCTCAGGTCGAGTCAGCCCCAGGCTGCCGGAGATCATGCCCAGCAGCTTTCCCTCGGCGCTCAGCACGGGCATGGTCAGGACCACCACAATATTTTTGTCGCCCGAATTGGTGGTGAAGGGCTCTGAAATGACAGGCTTGCGAGAGTCAAGCGTCTCACTAATGTAAGAGCGCCATCTGCCATTTTGGCCAATCCTATCCGCTCGGTAGGGGCGTTCAGCCAAGAGGTTACCGTCGGCAGAAAAAACAAACACGGAGCGGTCAAAAATACTGGCCAAGCCATGGTTGCTGTTTAGAAAAGATTGTGCACTTTCAGCGCTGGCCAGTTCTTCAGGCCTGATGTCGGCGGCGCTTTTTTTAAGCACGTTACGAACCGTCGCGATTCGTTGGCTGACCGTGTCGGCAATTTGACTAACAATCAGGTTTTGCTCGTCAGAGATAACCAAGTTGAGCTGATCTTGGAGCGCATGAAACGAAGCCAGGCCTAAGGCTATTACCGACACAATAAAAATTGCGCTGACAGCGATCGCCGCCTGCGTACCCATTCGTGTGCCACCAACCAGCCATGAGGCCAATTTTCGGCGCAGCGTTTGAAAAATTGTGATCATGATTGCGTACCAATTGTCTGGGCTTGTTGGTGGCTATCGGTATAAAACCCAGTGGTTTGAGGGCTATCCTGAGTGCTTCTGTTTGTGTCAGTGTATTTTTTGGCACAACGGGGCCTTGGGCGCTTTGCGTGAAGCTCATGGGTCTGCATCAAATTTGCAATCCTTGAGCCCCAAGCTTTCTGGGGCGATGGGATCTATACCCCGCGGTCCAGCATCTTCAGTTCCGAGGGGTATAGCTGTTTAGAGGTCTCAGGCCTTCAAGACGTCCTCAATCAGCCGTTCAATCTCCTGCCGATGGACGCTGGGCTCGCAAGCGGCGCTGGCTGAGGCTGCGGGCCTGGAGACACATCGGAGTTTGACTTTGGGGTTGAGAGCGTCTTCAATCCACTCACGAATGCTGGTCCATGCGCCATGATTTCTGGGTTCTTCTTGAAGCCAGATCACCTCACGGACATCAGGGTATTCACTCAAGCACTGCTGTAGCGCTTGAGTTGGAAAAGGATAGAGCTGCTCGATGCGCACCAGCGCAATGTCGCTTTCGGTTTGAATGCGCTCATCCTTCATTAGGTCATAAAAAACTTTGCCGCTGCATAAAACCACTTTGGTGATGTCGCCCTTGACCCTGGGCCGGGCGTCATCCAGCACCTCTTGATAGCTCTGGTGGGTCAACTCATCCCAGACCGAATGTGACAAGGTGTTTTTATAGGTCTGCACTTTGGGTGTAAAAACGATCAGTGGTTTGTGAAGTTGACCCAGCTGCTGACGCCGCAGCAGGTGAAACATTTGGGCACTGGTGCTGGGCATCGCCACG
>JANMEO010000216.1:0-1500 GCA_031376995.1 Burkholderiales bacterium | reverse complement strand
GGCAGCATGGGCATTGGCTTTGCCATCCCCGTGGACACCGCCAAGCAGGTCATGGAGAGCCTCATCGGCCATGGTGAAGTCAAGCGCGGCTGGATCGGTGTTGAGCCGCGTGATTTGACCCCAGAGATGGCGGCAAACTTTGATCTGCCCATTAAAGAGGGGGTGTTGATCACCGGGGTATTGCAAAATGGCCCAGCCGGGCAAGGTGGCATGCGTCCCGGAGATGTCGTGGTCGAGATTGAAGCGCAAACGATCAGCAACACTCGCCAGCTGCTCAATACGGTGGCAGCGTTGGCCCCAGGCTCTCAAGCCAACGTTGTGGTTCAGCGGGGCACCAAACTCACAACGCTGAAGCTCTCTATAGGTCAACGCCCTAAGCCCCTCGTTAGGACAAGTCGTTAGCGAGTGAAGCTTAAAGCCAGGTAGGCAGGTAGGGGTCACTCCGCCGTTTTAGAGTTTTCGTCGGATTCGTTGGGCTCAGCAGGCAGGGGCTTGATCAACCAGGTGGCCGCCCAAATACCTATTTCATACAACACACACATGGGGATGGCCAACGCCAACATGGAAATGGCATCGGGTGGGGTCACAATGGCGGCAATCACAAAGGCAAGCACCGAGAAGTAGCCACGAAACGACTTGAGTTGCGCCACAGTCGCAAAGCCAACCCGAACCAACAAAATGACCACGATCGGCACTTGAAAAGCCAAACCGAAAGCGATGTACAACCCCAAAATGGTTTCAACATATGAGGCCACGTCTGGCGTAGCCGCCACCGCGGCAGGGGTGAACTGCTGGATGAAGGCAAACATTTTGTCTAATACCAAAAACTGAACAAAAGCAATACCGATATAAGCCAACAAGCTTCCAAAAAAGATCAAGGGCAAAGCAAAGCGCTTTTCATGCTTGTAAAGCCCGGGAGCAATAAAGGCCCAGGCTTGATAAATCAGCCAGGGCAATGACAGCAAAACAGCGGCCATGACCAACACCTTGAGGGGCACCAGTACAGGTGACAACACACCCACAGCGATCAATTGGGCATCTGGCGGCATATGGGCCCGAATGGGGGTGGCCAACATGTCGATCAGGCGGCCTGGGCCGGGCCACATCATCAGCAGTGCAATAGCCACACCAAAGCCATAGACCGCTTGCAACAAACGGTCGCGAAGCTCAATCAGATGAGATACAAACGGTTTTTCGGCTTCTTGGGTGTCGTGGACAGGTGAGTTCATGGGGTGAAAGTAGACCGACGCGCGGGTCGCAACCGGGCGACCCGCGCTGCGCCAGATTGAACTTTAACTCGCAAACCCTGGCGCTGCTTATACCAAGCCGGCACAGCGGTGCGCTTGACACGCCAGTTTTTGCGGGCTTGGCGGCAACCTGAAGCGAGATAGCTGCACTCTTGCGAATCAAAGGGGGGGGTGGTTTGAGCCCAGGCGTCGTCGTCCAGGCTGGTCGCCTGACGCACTTCATCGTTGATCGATTTTTCCAAGTGCTGAGCCG
>JANMEO010000214.1:0-2720 GCA_031376995.1 Burkholderiales bacterium | reverse complement strand
CGGCTCAGCGATCCGGCAACTTCAGTTCCGAGGGGTATAAATCCAGGGTCAACCCAGGGGAGCCAAGGTCATCAACATACAGCTCTAAACACTTGACCCCATACGCGGCAAACCTCGTCCATGGCAGGTAGACACATTGGAGCTGAAGATGCTGTCATGGCTTAATGCACCACCAGAGGATGCTGCATTAAAGGTGAAAATCGCGCCAAATAATCGTCAAACTCTTCGACAGAAGGCCTCTTCTCGATAAGCGCCTCAACATCTTCTTTGAAACTTTGAGCCAAGGCCCCTTCAATAAAAATCTCCTTGCGCGCAAATTTATCAACAATCTCAAAACCACCTCGACGCAAGGCAGCCCCCTCAGGAACCCCCAAGGGGGTGATACCGGCGGGCACATCAATCTCCACAACGGAATAACTCTCAGAGTTGTAAACCATCTGCATAGGACTCTCCTCGATGCGTAGGTGGGCCCAGTGCCGCCCTTTTCAATAGACTTTATGACTCTGGCTTATTAAAAACGTCAATAAACAGGTCAGCCAGTGTCGTGCCTCCCCCAGCTGAGGGCGGCACGACACTCTTTAAGGACTGGTTTGTTGCAAGCTCAACGCCAACGAATTCGCTTCATGGCCAAACTGCGCACGCACGGGCAGCCATTGGCGGGCTGGGTCGAGCCAAACCTCCACAAGACTGTCGTTGGGCTTGCGAGGCTGGCGAACCCACTTGGCTGATGAAACCTGGCCGGAGGGTGTTTGCACCTCTTCTCTGGCCATGAATTGAAAAACCCACTCGTCAGCATCTCCGCGTGCTCCGCTGACGTAAAGCAGCACTCGCTGACCAAGCACTTGAAGCGTCGGCTCGGCTTGCAATATTGCCGGCAACTGCACCATCCAGCTCAAACGATCTTGAACACCCGCCACCCACGTCACCAGCTCTGGACGCCCGGTGTAGCGAATCGTGCCGCTGGCTTCATCAAACGTGGCCGATTGAGCGGCGCTAAGCGAACGTTGATCGGAAAAGTACCGTGGTGCAAGGCCTTGAATGCCGAGCGCACCTCGGCTGATTTGGTGCAATAGCTGCAAACCCAAGACCTTGCCTTGAAGAGTCAGCTCGTACCCCGAACCCTCGGGCGCCCAGCGCAACTCGCCGTCACCCACCAGCCCCCCTTTGCGAACTTGGTAATGCAAAACAAAGGCCTCAGGCACTTTAGCCAAATACAGGGGGGGGGGCTGACGCCCCACAACCTCCGTGCCAGAAACAGCCCACGCGACACCTTGAAGCGCCACAAGCAAGGCCCAGCCGGCCATGAAAAAACGTGCAAATTTTTGAAAATTCAAATCTGGCCTCTCAAGCCTCATGTCAAGCTTGATCCACGAGCTTGAATGTTGATGGTAAAAATACACGCGAACCGCAAGTTGCGGCCAAGTGTTTTTTCAAATGGCACAACCTAAAAACTCAATGCACTGAGCGGCTGTTCAATCGACGGATCGCCCATTCAGCATCGAAGGCAGCAGGCGCAGATTGCTGCTCACTGTATATCGCAGGCTGGGTCGGTGCGAAGGCAGCCTCCATGCCCATGGGTGCGCTGCCATCATCGGGCTCTCGGCCTGTTGAAAATTGTGTGCGACGCGGCACCCAGCCCACCAACCAGCGCAACAAATTTGCCATTTCAAACCCCTAATAACCCCACCCCTGGGAGCACCTCGCCCACTGTCACACCGTGATGTGACAGCTTCATGAGTATGTGGTTATTTGAGTCAAATAGTCGCCTAAAATGCCTCCCCGAGACTGTACTTTTTAAACCTTGCGCTAGACGAATTCACGTTTTCGCAAAAGAACTTAATCCAGAGTTTGACAAGTCGGCACTCACATTTTTTATTTGCGTTTTTTGAGTCACCCGTCTATACCCCTCGGGACTGAAGATGCTGGCACCAACGAACTCTTGATAACGCCCTCTACACCTGCCAGCGATATCTTGTTTGGCCCAGATCGCCCTGATCTCATTGCTTGCGAGGTCTTGGCTGACTTGTTTGAGACAACCGCATTGCGTTGCCCCGAGCGGGTGGCTCTGCGTGCCGGGGCACGTCAGCTAGGCTATGGTCAACTGGATCGACTGGCGGATCAAGTTTCCAGTCATCTAATCGACGCGCGAGTCGGGCCTCGGCAGATTGTGGGCCTGTGGTTGCCGCGTGGCATTGATTTGTTGGTGATGCAGTTAGCAATTACCAAGACGGGGGCTGCCTGGCTGCCCTTTGATGCTGACACGCCTGTAGAGCGGATTGCCGTGTGCCTCAAGGATGCCGGCGCCACCGGCATCGTGAGCTGCAATGCATGGGCACCTCAGTTGGCAAGGTTGCTCTTTTGGGTATGGACCGCCGAAGACCTCCTTGAATTGCCCCTGGAAGACATGGGATCCGTATTGCAACGCCGTGCGCTCACTTTGCCAACCGATCCGGCCTATGTCATCTATACCTCGGGCTCAACGGGCAAGCCCAAAGGGATCTGCATTCAACAAGGCAGCATTTGCCATTTTTTGCGCAGTGAAAACACTCGGCTTGGGGTTTGCGAGGCTGATGTGGTTTTTGACATCCTCCCCCCCCTAAAGGAAGGAGATTCCTACGGCGCTAGACATGAGTTACCTCACGCATCGTCACTTCGGTGGGTTCCTGCTTCACAGAGGCTGGTTTCGTTCTGGTCTTTCGACCAGAGCCAGAGCCGTCCTC
>JANMEO010000202.1:0-2532 GCA_031376995.1 Burkholderiales bacterium | reverse complement strand
TGTGGTCGGCGCGATGAATGTATTGGCGCGGGGACACCGCGTTGCAGCCTGTGGAGAGGACGGCTCTGGCTCTGGTCGAAAGACCAGAACGAAACCAGCCACTGTGAAGCAGGAACCCACCGAAGTGACGATGCGTGAGGTCACTCATGTCTAGCGCCGTAGGAATCTCCTTCCTTTAGGGAGGGGAGGATGTCAACTGACTGTGCTTGACGCCGATTGAGAAACGTTGCGTTTGTTCCTTCACGCCCTTTGACGACCCAGCATCTTCAGTGCCGAGGAGTTTATACCCCCTCGGCACTGAAGATGCTGGGTCGCTGAGCCGTTTTGAAAACGGATCTGCGGCGTTGTCAATGCTCGCGATACCATAGGGTATCGCTGTGCTTTACGCCTTACATCTCCATTCTCAAAACGACCCATCGACTCAGCATCTTCAGTACCGAGGGGTATAGTTTAAAAAACGATCGGAACAATAAACAATGAATCGACGTGATTTTGTAACCCTTCAACTCTCGGCTTTGGCACTACTGCAGTACTCGTTGATGTCCAAGGCTATGGCCTTGTCTTTGGACGCTCTGGGACAAGGTGATGCTACAAGGGGCCTTAAGGCCGCATTGGACAAAGCCTCATCGTCTGCCATTGGCTTGCTAGGTGCCAAAGACGGTTTTCTTGGCAATGCCAAGGTGCGCATACCACTGCCTGGCTATCTGGAACAAGCCGCAGTACTCCTGCGCACCATTGGGCAGGGCAAAAAAATCGATGAATTGGTCACAGCCATGAATCGCGGAGCAGAAGCTGCAGTACCCAAGGCGAAGGACATCATGGTGCGCGCGGTCAACAACATGACTGTAGACGACGCTAAGGGCATTTTGACTGGTGGCGATACTTCTGTCACAAACTACTTTCAGTTGAAAACCCGCTCTGACTTGACAACGCAATTCTTGCCCATTGTCACCGCTGCAACGTCTAAGGTTGGACTGGCTGACAAATACAACCAGGTGGCAGGCAAAGCGGCAGCAATGGGCTTGGTTAAGTCAGAAGACAAGAACATAGAGAGCTACGTTACTAGGAAAGGGCTCGATGGGTTATTCTTAACCATCGGTGAAGAAGAGAAGAAGATTCGACAAAATCCAGCGTCTTATGGCAGCGCTATTTTGACCAAGGTCTTTGGCGCCCTGCACTGATTTGCGCGTTATGACGCAGGGTGGCGTTGTTGCGCAAATCCGAATTTGCTGAGGTTTGAGCTTGGCCCCCCTACCCGGTACCCCGAACCTTGGTCACGCTCAAGGCCAAGGCCGATTACCTGGCAGTTGTCTCGCTGCAACCCTTAACTGCGTATGGCCAGGTTCGAATCACAAGTCTTGCTGACAATGCAGGCATGGCATTGAGGTTTGCGAGCTTGGCACACATAGCGACCGTGCAAAATCAGCCAGTGGTGGGCATTAACGAGGTAGGTTGGTGGGACACGCTCGAGCAGCGCGAGCTCGACCTCTAAGGGCGTTTGGCCCACTGCTAAGCCGGTGCGGTTGCTGACGCGAAAGACGTGGGTGTCAACTGCTATCGTCGGCTCGCCAAAGGCGACATTGAGCACCACATTGGCCGTTTTTCTGCCCACACCGGGCAGGGCCTCGAGGGCCATTCGGGTGCGAGGGACCTGGCCACCGTGTTGCTCTACCAAGATGCGGCAGGTAGTGAATAAGTTTTTAGCCTTGTTGCGAAAAAGCCCTATCGTTTGAATGGCCCGCGTCAGCCTTGGCAAGCCGAGATCGAGGATGCGCTGGGGGGTGTTGGCCAGGGCAAACAATGGCCCAGTGGCTTTGTTCACGCTGATGTCAGTGGCTTGCGCAGAGAGCAAAACAGCGGCCAGCAACTCGAACGTGCTGGTGTATTTGAGTTCGGTTTGAGGCTGGGGGTTGGCGTCTTGGAGGCCCCTGAAGAAAGCGTGGATATCGGCGGGTGTCATGGGTATATACCCCTCGGAACTGAAGATGCTGGATCGCTGAGCCGTTTTGAAAACGGATCTGCGGCGTTGTCAATGCTCGCGATACCCAATGGTATCGCTGTGCTTTACGCCTTGCATCTCCATTCTCACAACGACCCAGCATCTTCAGTTCCGAGGGGTACATGGGATCAGCTCAGCTCAGCTTTGGGGGGAGCGGTCCAATTGGCCCGTTTTAACGCACCCTGTGTCGCTAGGCGTGTTTCGTTCTCGTCATGATCGCGTTGCGTGCGCGCTCGGTGAAAGGCGTAGCGCTGGCGCGACTCATCGGCTCGTTCTTGAGACCAGGCTTGCCAGCCCGTGCGCTGGCCGGAGATGTCGTTGAGACTGATGCAGTCGACGGGGCACACCGCAATGCACAACTCGCAACCTGTGCAGGCTTGAGGCAGCACGGTGTGCATCAGCTTGGGTGCTCCCATGATGCTGTCGACAGGACAGGCTTTGATGCAAAGTGTGCAACCAATACACCCAGCTTCATCGATCAGGGCCACTTGGAGGGGGACCTCTTGGCCGTGTTTGGGATTGAGGGCCAGCAC
>JANMEO010000172.1:0-12023 GCA_031376995.1 Burkholderiales bacterium | reverse complement strand
ACAACCCGCTGCAGCAAATCAAGTTCAGCGATGGGACGGTATGGAATCTTTCAGCCATTCTCTCTAGAGTATTTGCAGGCACGGCAGGTGTTGATGACACCTACGGCACACTCAACGCCGAGACCATCAATGGCCAGGCAGACAACGATGCGTTGTATGGCCGAGCGGGCGATGATACGCTCGATGGTGGCGCAGGCGACGACCGCGTGCAAGGCGATGAGGGCAACGATACCCTGCGCGGTGGCGATGGCAACGACCAGCTGTCTGGCCAGACTGGAAACGACACGCTGGACGGTGGCGCAGGCAATGACGAACTCAGCGGTGATTTAGGCAACGACACCTACCTGTTTGCTCGAGGCTCAGGTGCTGACATCATCCGAGATTACGACGCCAGCATGGGCAATATCGATTTACTCTCTATCGGTGCAGGCGTTGAGGCCAACCAGCTTTGGTTGCGTCAAGTGGGTTCAGACCTGGAACTTAGCATCATTGGCACCTCGGACAAAAGCACCATCAGCAATTGGTACGCTTCTCAAGCGCATCACGTTGAGCAGTTCAAAACCAGTGATGGAAAGATGCTTCTCGAAAGCCAAGTGCAGTCTTTGGTCTCAGCGATGGCCGTTTTTGCCCCACCCGCTGCAGGCCAGGTCACGCTGACACCTGATTATCAGACGGCACTGAGTACAGTGATCGCCACTTCCTGGAAATAAGCCTTCAACTGGTTGCGGGTTTTGAATGACAGAACAGAGTAGGATTTCCTGACGAGAGACTCTCCATCGAATTTTCGTCAAAGGACGCTACCTGAGAAGGGTTCGGTGTCCGCGAACATGTGGATTTCGCCGAAAATGGGCGAGCGAAAGCACGGCACGCTGGGGTTGTAAGCTCAAACTGTTGACACCGACGTCAAACTGACCCAGGCTGCCGATTCTGCATGACCCAGCAAGGTGTTTCTGCAATCGTTGCTGGATGCGGGATGGCGGACCGTGATGGTGGGTCAGTCCGAAGTCGGCACGTGGGTCAAAATCGCGTCGGCGCCAACAGGCTAAGTAAACAGTATGGCGTCTATACCGCTCGGAACTGAAGATGCTGGGTCAATGGGTCGTTTTGAGAATGGAGATGCAAGGCGTAAAGCACAGCGATACCATTTGGTATTGTGAGCATTTACAACGCCGCAGATCCGTTTTCAAAACGCCCCATGATTGTTCAACAGTGCAAAATGCAGCCATGAAACCACCACCCAGACTGCTCGCCCTGATTGAAGAAGGCCTGATTGACGCGGTCATTCGCCAGTTGATGAGTGGCAAAGAAGCCCAAGTCTATGTTGTGCGTTGTGGCAACGAGATTCGTTGTGCCAAGGTTTACAAAGAAGCAGATCAACGCAGCTTCAGACAGGCCGTGGACTACACCGAGAACCGAAAAGTCAAAAATACTCGACAAGCCCGTGCCATGGCCAAAGGCACCCGTTATGGGCGCCAAGCCACTGAGGCCGCCTGGCAAAGCGCAGAGGTCGATGCCTTGTACCGGCTGGCGGCCGCCGGCGTGACCGTACCCCGCCCCCACAACTTCTGCGACGGCGTGCTGCTGATGGATCTGGTGACTGATGCCGAAGGCGCCGCCGCCCCACGCCTCAATGACGTGATTTTCACGCCCGAGCAAGCCCGTCAGCATCACCAAAGTTTGCTCACCGAGGTGGTGCGAATGCTATGCGCTGGCGTTGTCCACGGTGACTTGTCAGAGTTCAATATCTTGATGGGCGCCGCAGGTCCCGTCATCATTGATTTGCCTCAGGCCGTCGACGCCGCCGGCAACAACCATGCTCAGCGCATGTTGCTGCGTGATGTCAAAAACTTGGCTGATTTTTTTGGACGTTATGCACCAGAGCTTTTGCACACCAAATTTGGCCCCGAGATTTGGGAGCACTTTCTGCGCGGCACGCTGAGCCCGCAAACCCCGCTCACAGGTCAGTTCAAAACATCAACCAAGGCGGTAGACCTGCGCGGTGTGCTCAACCTCATCGATGATGCGAAGTCTGAAGAAGCGGCCCGTATCCTGCGCGCGCAAACACCCCGCTGAGGCCCACACATGCCTTCAAAAACCGTCACTGACTTTGATCCCCGTGTCTTGAAGTTGTTTGACCCTTTTGTTCACTGCATCATCAGTCGCCGAGGGTTCTTTCAGTCTGCCAGCCAACACACCGCGGGCTCAACCCGCACATTGAGGACATTCCACGACGCGTGGCAGTCGAACGATTTAAGCCTTGGCACCTGACGCGCTGGCCCCTTTGGCGGGGCTACCCTGGCGATGAAAACAAGGGCCGCTCAGTGTTCTTACAAATCGACCAAACTAAAGCCAAAACCGACTTTAAAGCGGCACTTCTAAAACTAAAGATGCTAGGGAAAATTGTTGCGGTAGGAATAGCGAAGTGCTCAGGCTGCTCGATTCCCGCCTGTCCGGTCAGCTAGCTCATTCGCCACTCGCCCCCCATTGGCAATATATCCATCGGAACTGAAGATGCTGGGTCGATGGGTCGTTTTGAGAATGGAGATTCAAGGCGTAAAGCACAGCGATATCATTGGGTATCGCGAGCATTTACAATGCCGTAGATCCGTTTTCAAAACGGATCTACGATCCGGCATCTTCAGTTCCGAGGGGCATAGATCCAGTCCTGTGTGCCGCCAACCACGCCTGGGCCAACTTAACCCACAGGCTTGCCCCTATCGGGATCAACTCATCATTGAAGTCATAACTCGGGTTATGCAGCATGCAGGGCCCCATGCCGTGACCGCCTTGTCGGTGGCTGCCATCACCGTTGCCCATTAAAAAATACGCACCAGGCTTGCTGAGTAAAAAATAACTGAAGTCTTCGGCTCCCATCGTGGGCTCAAACTCGTGCACCTTGCCTGCCCCAACATAATCGACCATCACTTGCCTTGCAAAGGCCGTCTCACCTGGATGATTGATGGTGGGAGGATAGTTTCGGGTGAATTTGAAATCAGCCGCAAGGTTGAAGGCGGCACACGTGTGCTGAACAATCTGCTGCATACGCTGCTCGATTAAATCGAGCACCTCAAGGGTGAAGGTGCGCACCGTGCCGCGCATCTCAACGCTGTCAGGGATCACGTTGGTGGCTTCGCCCGCATGGATCATGGTGACTGAAATCACGCCGGCATCGATGGGCCTCATGTTGCGGGTCAAAATGGTCTGAAAAGCCTGCACTAGCTGGCAAGCCACCGGCACGGGGTCGACGCCGTTATGGGGCATCGCAGCGTGAGACCCCTTGCCTTTGAGTTTGATATGGAACTCATTGCTACTGGCAAAACAGGGGCCGCTTTTGATGGCAAACTCGCCCGCCGCCATGCCTGGCCAGTTGTGGGCCCCAAAAATTGCCTCGACAGGAAAGCGCTCAAACAGGCCATCTTTGATCATCTCGCGCGCGCCCCCACCGCCCTCTTCGGCGGGCTGAAACACCAGCACCACGCGCCCATCAAAATCCCTTTTGGCGGCCAAATATTGCGCTGCAGCTAGCAGCATAGCGGTGTGCCCGTCATGGCCACACGCATGCATCTTGCCGGGGTGACGACTGGCGTGCGCAAAGTGATTGTGCTCGGTCATCGGCAGCGCATCCATGTCAGCCCGCAGCGCTACTGCGCGCTTGGAGCCACCTCCCTGAATCACGCCCACCACCCCCGTGACTCCCAGGCCAAGGTGCACCTCAATGCCCCAATGCCTGAGCTGATTGGCAATCACATCGGCTGTGCGAACCTCTTTAAAACACAGCTCAGGGTGAGCATGCAAATCTCGGCGCAAAGCAGTGATCTGCGCCACGTTGTCTTGAATCGATTCGATTGCAGATGCACACACACTGATCTCCTCAAAATAGGCGTCATGCCTAGCTAACAGGGCCCGTCAGGCCGGCTCGAAACGTCTCAAAAATTAACATGAGCGGCCCCTGGGGAGTGATGATGCGGTAGCTTCGGCTGCTGAGTTCATCGGGCAAGCCAACATGCTGCCACAGGGCCTGATGCAACGCTGCAGATGTGGGCTTGGGCTCTCGCCGAACAAACAAAGCATCCAGCAGGTGGCCGATTGGCGCACAGCCCTTTTCTAACTCTTGCAAAAACCATTCGGGCACAGTGTCTAACCGCGTCAAGGACAGGTTGTCCATCATCACCAAGCCTTCAGCTGTGCACAAACTCGTCACGCGGTACAGCCAATGCTGCCCCCCCAAGTGCTCTCTAACCTCGGGCAACACCTCGCTCGTGCGCTCCTGCTGATGCAGTACCACTCGCATCGGCTGCTGGGCAACAGCTTGGCACAAACGCGTGGTTGAGCCATCGTGAACCAGCAACAAACGCAAGGCCGCCGCATGTGCAGCGTCAGCAGGAAAAACTCGGCGGTCTACACTCATGATCTCTGTGTTGGTATTCGTCAAAATTGAGCTCAATCGTACCCCTCCCTCTTCAAGCAAGCCCTCAACTGGTCTTCTCCAGGCTCCAACCACGTCAGCGCGTGAGCCTGTTAGAAAGCAGCAAACTCATGCCAGGCCTGTCTGATTGGTCGTATGTCACCGGTCCGGCATTGGCCACGCTGCGCACATTGGGCGGCAACACGGTATTGCAGGGGTTTGACGGCCTTGACGAGGCGCCTGCCCTTAAGACCTTAGCCACGTGGCCTCAGCCCTTTGAAGCCCTGGCAGACATCTTGGCATGCTGCGCTGCCCTGCCCCACCACCCCGATCGACCCAATGGATTGGGCTTCGTCGCTGGCCTGGTGGGCTACCTGGGCTATGACCTGATTCGCTATCTCGAAAAACTGCCCTCCAAGGCTGCTGCAGACTTGCTTTTGCCTGATCTGTGCTTGCAACTGAGTGACCATCTGTTGGCCTACCACCATGCACAAGCGCAGTGGTATTTTTGCACCCAAGACTTACCTTGGAGCGACCCTGAGAAACGCAGGGGCATCTGGGCGCGAACCCTGGCTCAAGCCACCCAAGGCCCCGAAATGGCTGGGGGCCTGTTTGAGGCTGGGGCGATGCACTCAGGCACACCAAAGGCCGTGTACTTCAAACAAATTCAACAGCTGCTCGATTGGATTGCGGCGGGCGATATTTTTCAGGCCAACCTGTCACACCGATTGCAGGCCAGTTTCTCAGGCGACCCCTTTGGTTTGTACCAAGCCCTCACGCGGGCCAACCCAGCGCCGTTTTCAGCCTACATACCCGGCGATGGTTTTGCGTTGGCGAGCGTCTCACCAGAGCGTTTTTTGAAGCGCTCTGGTGATCAACTCTGGGCTTGCCCCATCAAAGGCACGCGCGCCCGTGGCTTTGATGAGACCCAGGATGAAGCCCAACGACAAGCCTTAGCTCACAGTGTCAAAGACCGCGCTGAAAATCTGATGATCGTTGACCTGATGCGCAACGATTTGGGACGAGTGGCGCTAACAGGCAGCGTACAAGCCCCAGCCCTGTTTCATATTGAGGCACACCCGAGCGTATGGCAAATGGTCTCAACAGTGACCGCCCGTCTGCGCCCAGGCGCTCAAATCTCAGACTTGCTGCGCGCTTGCTGGCCGCCGGGCTCCATGACAGGCGCCCCAAAAATTCGGGCCATGGAAATCATTGACACGCTCGAGCCCGTGCGACGCGGTCCTTACGCTGGGGCAATCGGCTACCTCGACATCTCTGGCGACCTGGACTTATCGGTAGTGATTCGAACAGCCCTGGTGCACCAAGACCAAGTAATGGTGCAAGTGGGTGGTGCAGTGGTGTCTGACTCAGGCCCCCAAGCTGAGTGGGCAGAAACCTACGCCAAAGGCCAGCACTTGCTGACGGTGCTCAAGCGTGGGGGCGCCCCCTAAAACCCTCCATCACAATGCGCCCCCAGTGACATCCTCCGCAATAAAAATCGCTTTTCTGCACTGAAATTTGCGTGTTTGGTCAGATTTTCAACACTCTCCGCTACACTGATCAGTGAAAGTACGGATTGTTTTTTCTGAGCAACACGATCCGTTTTAAAACCCCGCCCTCCCCGCCCACATCCACGAGGTAAGTAACATGAGTGCTGCTTCCTTTGTAAACCGCTTTTTGGGCCATGTCCAAGGCCGATCAAAGTGGCTGAATGAACGCCTTTGGGCTTGCTTCAACCAACTGGTTGGCATAGCTTTGCTAGTGCTTTTTTCGCCACTCATGCTGACAATGGCCGTGATGATTTGGATGCGTGATGGGGCCCCTATTTTTTTTGGGCACTACCGGGTGGGCGCTAACGGCAAACTGTTTCGTTGCCTGAAATTTCGCTCGATGTACGTCAATTCTGAACAAATGCTGAATGACTTGCTGCGCACAGATGCTCGGGCACGCATCGAATGGGAACGTGACCAGAAGCTTTCGGTTGACCCCCGCATCACCCCCATCGGTCACTTTCTGCGTCGAACCAGTTTAGACGAGCTGCCCCAGCTCATCAACGTGGTTCGGGGTGAGATGGCATTGGTTGGCCCCCGCCCTATTACCGTTCCAGAGCTCAGTCGATATGGCCAAATACGATGGCACTACCTGAGCGTATTACCAGGCATGACGGGTCTTTGGCAAGTCAGTGGGCGAAACAACACCAGCTATGAAGAGCGGGTTGAGCTAGATCGGCATTACGTAGAAAATCGCAATTTTTGGTTAGACCTCTCAATTTTGGCCAAGACAGCCCGAGTGGTTGTCTTGCGCGAAGGCGCTTGTTAATGAGTGGGCTTGGCAACCCCACCCTATACCCCTCGGAACTGAAGATGCCATGTTGATGAGTCGTTTGGACAGTGAGGATGCAAGGCGCAAAGCACAGCGATACCCCTTGGTATCGCGGGCATTGGCAACGCCGTAGATCGCTCGTCACACCCTTTGACGACAAAGCAGCTTCGAGTTGAAGATGGATACCATGAGAGTTGCGAGACAAGTAATTTTTTGGGGCCCTCGACCGTGGTCAACCTCTTGGGTTTGATATAACACTGAGTCTTGAAGATGCCCGGTTAAGCGTCAATTGACGATTCACGAGTTGGCACTGCAAACGGCTTGACCCATCTAACCTAAATGATTCGAGTTCGCCATCCGGAGTGAGTCGCTTGAAGCCCAAACCGCACGTTTTTTCTAGCCCCGCCCAGAGGCAAGCTCTCATCCATCTGGTCGGCCGCGTGAATGATGGAGTCTGTAGTTTCCTGGGACCAACGACCCATGCTCTGGCCGATTCCGGCGTCCAACAAATCGTTATTCTCATTGACGATAAGGTGCATCGGATGGCACTGCAACAGCTACACCCTGACGTGCAATTGGTCCGTTTAGAGGCACAGCGCTCGCCAACTCGCGAGTGGCATCAGTTGCTGACAGCCCTGCGTCGGGCCTTGCTCACACAGTCAGTTGCTGCGGTTCATTTACACGGGCTGATTCCCTCCTTGATCGGAGTGTGGGCCTCGTCTTCCGCCCCCATGCCCAGCAAAGTCTATTTCTCGCCACACGGCTCAAAATTACTTTCACCCCTGAAGGGTCTGGGCACTTTGGTCTTAAAGCTGATGCGCCCTCAGTCGGGGCGCGCGCCGCAGCGAGCGATTGCCAATATTGACACTGATGTCAGAGCGCTTCGCTCAATCACCCAGCACAGTGTTGAGCTCATTGAGAGCCCAGTTTCAAGCCTATTTTTCAACACCCCCCACGTCGAAAATCACACCCCCCAGATCATCAGTGGCCACCACGCCGACAATGCCGCCAGTGGCACCTCGGTGGCACAAATGGCCGTCTTATTGGCAGATGAAGCCCCCCAAGGTGTGCGCTTCAGCTGGCTGGGTCCTGTACCCGCCATCAGCCGAGCCCAGTTCAAAGCAGCCCACGTTGAAATTATTGAAGCGGCGCCAGAAAACCATCGCGCCAGTATCCTCTCAGGCGCATGGGCGTTTTATGCGCCAGCCGGCGCGAGAGGCTTTCCGGTATTTTTAGCTGAAGCGATGGCCATGGGCTTGCCCTGTGTCGCGTTTGACACCCCCTACCACCGCGACCTGATCCGACACCAGGAAACGGGTGTGCTGTGCAAAACCGAAGGCGAGGTCCTGCACACGCTCAGCCAATTGATCATCGAACCCGAATTGCGCAAACGGCTAGGGGCGGCAGCGCACCAAGAGGCATGGCGCCGGTTTCACCCCGAAAAATTTCGCACCTCCCTGCTGGCCGCCTATCAAGAGTCCTGAGCAGTTGCGCAATGCCCCCCCCTGAGGCAGTGTGCCCCCCCTGATCGTCGAGACAGAAATGCCACCCAAGAATGAACGGCAATAGAGGTCTTGTTTGACCCACCTGATGCTGGCGTTCAGTAAGAAACTCAGCCATGACATTCACACGCTGCGCTGCGTCATTGGCCGCAAACCAAGCCGGCGCAATTCACTGACCGCAGGATTGATTGCATGGCCCCTCCCGCGCCCCCCCCCCCTGCTCAGCCTACAGGCTCAGTGCCGCCTATAGCAAAATCACCCTCGGCAAAACCTGCGACATCAAACTTCAACAGCGTCGACTTGCTTCTTGACCTGCAGCCGACGCTGCGCCCATTCCAATTGCTCACCAAAATTGGCAAATACCGTGTGCTTAACAAGATCGGTGAGGGCGCCACGAGTGATGTTTTTCTTTGCCGAGATGATTTTCAAAATCGCACCGTGGCCATCAAACGGGTCAAGCCCTTGGGGGCCCGAGACCTGCCCAATGGCGCCAACTCATTTGCGGCAGAAGCCGCCTTGGTGGGCCGGTTGCAACACCCCAATGTGGTCAAATTGCTCGACGCTGTCGACGACCCAGTGGCACCTTATTTGGTCATGGAATACGTGGCCGGTTCAACCTTGCGTCCCCACTGCCGCTCAGACCAACTGCTGCCCTTAGACCAAGTGGTCGAGTTAGCTTTCAAATGCGCCATGGCTCTGAGCTATGTCTACCGCCAGGGTCTGATTCACCGCGATGTCAAGCCGGCCAACCTGCTGACGGTTCTCGACAGCAAGGGCGAGATCACCGACATCAAAATCTCTGATTTTGGCAGCGTGCTGAATTTAGCCTCGGATGTGACCCAAGTTCACCGAGTAGGTTCACTAGCGTACATGTCGCCTGAGCAACTCGATGGCACCACGCTCGACTGCCGCGCTGACATGTACTCACTGGCAGCGGTGATGTACAACCTGATTGCTGGGCGCCCCCCCTTTGAGGGGCAAGTCCAGTCGGCCATGATGCACCAGGTGTTTCACGTCAAGCCCACTGCACTGACCACACTGCGCTCAGGCTTGAGCCCCGCTGTTGATGATTTTATACAACGGGCACTGTCCAAAAGCCCTGATGACCGACACGGCAACTGGGAGCAGTTTGCACAGTCACTGTCACAACTCATCAGCAAGCAGCAGGTGCCGCGCGGGCAGATTGGAGGCATGCTCGACTCAGAACGGTTCAACCTGTTGCGCAAGCTTGATTTTTTTTCTAAGTTTGGTGACGTTGAGTTATGGGAGGTCGTGCACCGCGCCAAGTGGCAACGTTTTACTTTGGGTCACGCGTTGTACAGCAAGGGTGAAGAGGGGCGCACATTTCACATCATTGCGCAGGGCGACGTCGAAGTCATTCGTGATGGAAAAACGGTTGCCCAACTAGGGGCCGGAACCTCGGTGGGCGAAATGGTCTACCTAGCGCCAAGCCCTGAGCTGGGCCGCCACAGTACCGATGTGATCGTGACCAAAAACGTGACTACCATTTCATTCACCCCTGAAACCCTCGCCCAAGTCAATCCCACTTGCCGACATTTGTTTGATGAGGCCTTCATTCGAGTCTTGGTGCGGCGCTTACACTCAGCCCACGAAGCCCTGGCCCATCCAAGGCGAATTTTGTAGCAGGGCACGGGCTCATGCCCAAGCCTTCTCTCCATTGAGCCAATAAGACCCCCTGATGAAAGCGCTTGCACCGCGCCTTGCTCAAGGTGCGGTGATCAACGTCATCACACGCAGCCTCGCCGCAGGCATTGGCCTGCTGATCACCCTGATGGCTGCGCGACTGGGGCCCGAGGCTGTGGGCACCTTTGCCCTTTTTTTGGCTTTAGAGTCGGCCCTGTTGGCCTTGTTCTCAGGCGGTGGAATCGCCCTGGCGCGCCAGGTCTCTCACTTTGGTGGCAAGCCAGGTTCAGCTCTGTCCAGCTTGATCTTGGCCAGCCTGCTGTTAGGTGCAGGCTTGGGCACAGCATTGTGGGCTACCTCTTTGGCTGCAGCTGGAGAGGCCTATGCTTCGATGTGGTTGCTGGCTTGTGCCTTGCCATTTTTAATGTTGACACCCAATGTCTGTGGATTATGGCTAGGCCAAGGGCGCATGCTGCCCTTGGCTGGCCTGACCCTGGGCACCCCACTCTTGACCTTGTCCTCTTGGGGGCTGGCCGTGCTGTTCGGGGCCCCCGTGAATATATTCACACTGCTAGCTACCTGGGTAAGCGCACGGGCTTTAGTAGGTTTGCTCAGTGCCTGGGCAGGCCTGCGAAGCAGCGGCTGGCAAGCCCCTGCGGCCACCTGGCTGCGCACCCAAGGTGGCACCATAGCCACACTCGGCTTGAGCAACCTCATCAGTCTGATGAATTACAAAGCCGATGTATTTTTACTCGAACATCTGCAGGGTTTATCGGCAACTGGAGTTTACGCAGTGGCGGTGATGATGGCGGAGGTGTTGTGGCTGATTTCGTCATCGCTGTCACAAGCGGCTTTTGCTCGCATCGGCACCCCCAACCGAGAGCAAGCTGTAGCTACCGTACTGAGAGTGATGCACTTCAGTGTGGCAGCCTTGTTGTGCGTGGCGCCAATATTGTGGCTTGTGGCCTTGTTGGGGGTGCCCTGGCTCTTGGGCCCAGGGTATGCCGACGTCAGTGGCTTGCTGGCTGTGTTGTTGCCAGGTGTGCTGGCCTACGCCCCGGCCTCGGTGCTGTCGGCCTACTTCACCAATCACGCCGGGCGGCCCAAAGTGGCAGCCTCCATCGCCGCCACCTCATTACTGATCAATTTGGCCATATGTTGGGCGACCATCCCTTTTTGGGGCGCCTGGGGGGCGGCGGTGGCGACCACAGCGTCATATGGATTGACGATGGTGGGCCTACTGTGCCTATTTCGATCGCACAGCACTTGTTCCTGGCGGCAAATTTTGTGGCCCCGTGCTTCGCAGTGGGCCAGTGATGCTCGGGGGCTGCTAACAGCCTTGCGCTCAGCGCCTTAAGAAGCCGCCTGACTCTTAAGAAACAACACACAGCAGACAAGCGTAGATTACTCGTTGACCACCTCCGCTCGCAACTCAAAGCGCCTGAGATTTCGATGACTTTTAACGTAAGTCCTATTGCTGATGCATTTTGAAACATATGAAAACCTGATTCTTCTTACACTTCAAAACAGTTCATTAATCAACGAACTGATTACCCACAAACTTGAAGGGGCACCCATGTCAATTTGGAAGAGTCAACTGAAATGCACTAGTCTGGCCTGCGGACTCCTGTCATCGGGCATAGCACTGGCCGCTGATGCACCAGCACCGTTGGTTGTGCAGAGCTTCACGGTGGTAAATGCCGACACCGGTGCCGACATCGCGACTTTCACCTCCAGCGGCAGGCTCACCACCCGGCCGCCACGAATTAATGTGCGAGCCAATTCCGTCAGCGCAAGCAAAGTCATCTTCACCGACGCCTTGCGCACCCGAACCGAGAACTCGGCACCGTTTGCCTACATGGGCGATATAAATGGCGTTTACAGCAAGTGGAGTCCGGCAAATGGCGTGTACGTCATCAACGCAACCCCTTACTCAAAGAGCGGCGTAGCAGGAACTAAGGCCACCTTAACGCTGGAGCTGGGCTCTGCACCTGCACCTGCACCTGCTCCTGCTCCTGCTCCTGCTCCTGCTCCTGCTCCTGCACCTGCACCTGCACCTGCACCTGCTCCTGCTCCTGCTCCTGCTCCTGCTCCTGCACCTGCACCTGCACCTGCTCCTGCTCCTGCACCTGCACCTGCACCTGCACCTG
>JANMEO010000136.1:0-18310 GCA_031376995.1 Burkholderiales bacterium | reverse complement strand
GGCGAGCACGGGCTGTGGCACGCTCTAGCAAGAAGGACGTCTCAACAGCACGCAAGCGCCCAGATTCACACATTCGAGACAGCACCCGAGCCGTGAATGAGATGGTTTCAATGTGCTTGCTGCCATGCGTAAAAACAAAGAATGTTCGACCTGGACTGACGAAATGCAGTCGCACCTTCTGCCATTTTTCGTGCAGGAACATTTGGTAAGCAAAGCCCAGCTGAATGTGGTCGGCGAGATCGGCCCCACTTGAGGGAGCTGCAGGTTCTGAGGCATTGAGCACCAAACTGAGATCCCCACCGAGATCCAGGTCGATATGCTCCACGTCGGGGTTTTCAGTGTCCGCCGTGATCATCGACGGTTGTTCCAGCCCCACTCCCAGCGACTCGTCCCCCAAGTCAATATCAATTTTGCCAGACCAGTCGACGGTGCTCTCATTGACCAAACCGACGCTGAGGGCTTCTTCGGCGCTAAAGCGGCGCTCAATGTCATGACTCTCCAGCACCGGCCAGGGCATGTCAGTGCCAGCCCGCAGATCATCCACCGTCGGGATGGGGGCGCTGAAAATCGCTTCCAGCTTGCTGCTTAATAAATTGTGATCCAGCTCAGACAGGGGGGGCTGTTTGAGCGACTCAGCATGAGATGGCAGCAGGTCAGCAAAGAAAGCCTCATGAGCAGGCTCAGGCCAGCCAATATAGGTCATGCCCTTTTTTAGGTTCTTCATCAAACCTGGCAAAGACCTCAAAAACCTCTGGCACATGGCAGACGAGCCCTTGGGCTGAACGCTCAAGATCAGGTCACGCCCGACACGACGAATGGTTTGCGTGAGTTCAGCCTCTGGCCCTGCTTGGCGAGATGCCAGCACCAGCGCTTGGCTCCAAACTTGCGAAATAAAATCACGCAAATAAACAGGGATGTCGATGGGCGCCAGGGCGGCCTGCAGTTGCTGCATGTAGCGCTGCTGCACCCGCAGCTCAGACTCTTTGCTGGCCAGCAACAGGGCAGGGTTGTTGGCTTGCTCTGGCTCTTGAGCTTGAGGCTGCTCGGCAACAAATGCTTCAAGCTCAGCCAACTTGCGGCTGTACAACTCAACTTGGTCAAAATCGCCATCCACAATGTCTTGCACCAACTCGCTAATGCGCGACAGCAGCCGTTGTCCTGGGCCCTCATTGAAATCATCAAAACCGCAGGCCAGAGACGCGGCCCGGTCTACAAAGCGGCGAACCGGGTGCTTGCGCGATGAAAAAAAAGTGTTGTCACTCAAGGCCACTCGCAGCACGGGCAACTGCAAGCGAGAAATCTGGCGGGCCATTTGAGGCGGCACTTTGGGGTCAGACAAAATCTGATCAAACAAACTGGCCACGATATCAATCACCATGGGATCAAGCTTGCCTGTCGAGGCCTGAATCAGCTCTTCACGGTGGGAGCGAATCAGGTTCACTGCCATCAAGCCCGCCAGGTCGTCACCGTAGATCGCACCAGGCTCAGCGCCAGCACTGTGCCTGGTGACAGACGCACCGCCCCGCTGGCTCTGGCTCTCCAAAGGCAGCGCTGGGGTGGGCAGGTGAGACAGCCTGCGCAGCAACGTCATCAGTTGAGCATGGGTTGCTTGGCCGCCCGAGCCTGTCATCGCCTCATGGTCGTACGCTGGTTGTGAGATCCATCCCCCTGCGCCCCCGCCCCCACTTTCGTGGACCATACCCCTTGAACCCAAGCCCGTGCTCACGCCCGAGCGCGTACTCAAGCCGCCGCCTCGTTCCGTGCGATGAGCGCCGTGGGCCTGTCCATAGCCACTCGTTGAATCTCCTTGCAAGCTGTCGTGGATGCTGTCGGTCTTGGCCAAAGCCGAAGCCGAAACTGCAGTCGATGCAGGCGCGCCAAACTGAGAGCTGGGTTCGTTAGCGCCCTTGACTGAACACCCCAAGGGTTTCACGTTTCGGCCCAGCAAGTCCTCGCGAATATGCTTGTAGCCGTCCTTCATGGCCTGGGCCATTGCTCGGCCTAACTCACGCCCCAAAATCTTGCGCAATTCACGGTCGCTAGAGACCACAGAAATCGCTTGATACAGTGCCCACCCTAAATTGGCGGGCCGCAGCGGGTTTCGGTCCTCGTCGGCCTGCTCATGCCCGAGCACAGAGCTGATGTAAGGCGCCAACTCGCGAAGTTCAACTTCACAGGCGTGCCCAATCTCTTGACCCAGGCGATTGGCAAAGACCTCTTCATCCACCTGATCATCGTCAACCAGCGTCAACATTTGCCACTCACTCACCCCGTGCACACTTTTGCGAAAGGGCTGGGGTTCGGGTGACAATTCTTTTGACACCTGGGCATCCAAGGCATCATTGAAAGTGGATTGGAAAAGGCCACTCTTGCGCTGCATGTCCAGACTGGCACTGAAAAGCAAATCGCGCTCGGCGATTCGATGGGCAGCGGCAGACTGGGCGTTCAAAGCCTGAACCACACGCTCTCCGACAGTGGCCGCCGTCGCCTTTACTTCATTCAGCGCAGACTCTATGGTGAGGGTGCGTTGCAGGTTTTTGGCACTCATGTTGAATGACTACACATCTCTGAAGGCCTGAATAAAAAAGACTCAGGTCTCAAGTATGTGCCAAAACATCAGCGCTCAAACAAGAAATGACCCTTGGTACCCGGCCAAGGGCCACGCAATCGTTACTTCTTCAACAAGTCACGGATCTCTCTGAGCACCAGCACCTCATCAGGGATTGAGGCGGGTGCAGCAGGCGCTGCAGGTGCTGGTCGTTTCAGGCGATTAATCTGCTTGATCATCAGAAAAATGATGGCGGCCAAAATCACAAAATTGATTGCTACGGTGACAAAGTTGCCATAAGCAAACAAGGGAACCCCTGCGGCACTGAGGTCAGCAAAGGTCATGCTGCCCTTAAAGTTTGCAGGGGGGTCACCCAGTAAGAGAAAATAGTTAGAGAAATCAAGCCCCCCAATCACCTTTCCAACCACCGGCATGATCAAATCTTTGACGATCGAATCAACAATTTTGCCAAAAGCCCCACCAATAATCACCCCGACCGCCAAATCAACCACATTGCCCTTGATGGCAAATTCTTTAAATTCTGAGAAAAATCCCATGACCACATTCCTCCTACAGGTTCAAGTTAACCCGCTAGTGTGAAGCTCTTTGGCAATTGTGTCCAGTCTGGTGTGTTGCCCTCAACCGGGCTCCAACAAATCACCTTCAGGTTGAATGGGCATTGATTTTAAAGTCTAAAACGCAGCAATCCGAGTGAAGAGGGCTTCACTCGGATTGCATTCAAACTGCGGCGCTCAAGCGCTCAAGCGCTCAAATGAGTGGTCGATGCTGACAACTGCGTTTTTTTGGCCTTCTGCCGAGGGCGTGCTGGGGCGGAGGGCTCAGCCTGCAGCTTTTGGGGGTTGGCGCAAGACTCGGTCAAGGTCTTCAGTTGGCTGCGTACGCGCGACAAGCGCGACCTCACGGTGCCAATAGGGATGCGCAAATCGCGAGCGGCCAGCTTATAAGACTGATCGTCAGCCAACACGGCTTCAAAAGTCGCCCGCAAGTCAGCGGGAAGAGAATCAATATACTCCAGAGACTTGACCACCAGTTGCCGAGACTCGACCAATCGTGCTGGGTCAGCAAACGGATCTTCAACTTCGAGGCCTGCCTCAGTCACATCCACAAACGTGCCGGGCGGCATTTGCTTGCGCACGTGATTGCGAGACAAATTCAGGGCAATGCCAAACAGCCAAGTAGACGGTTTGGAGAGGCTTGAAAAGCTAGCAGCACAACGCGTTGCTTCAAGAAACGTTGATTGAACAACATCTTCAGCGTCAGAAACATTTCGAACATAACGACGGACGAATGCAAACAGAAATTTGTGGTGCGACCTGTACAGCGACTCAACATCAATGCTGGTCGCCTCGAAAACAGGTGAAGCCGGGCTGAAGGCATCTACAGTGGACTCGTTAAGCATTTCAAACTCCCGTGAAAGATTGACGTCCGAAGGAAGATCTTGATCGTTACCATAGTGCTTGACCAGCGATCTCTCCAACATTTGCAAGATCTGGACCATCCAGAAACAAACGTAAGCCTATGATTCAATTGCTTACAGGCTGGCTGCCAATGCCATATCTTGAAAGTCTACTCACTTGTTTTACAGAAATTTGAAACATCACACACCTCGCGTCAAAAGATTTCTACAATAACCCGAACCATTGCCGTCACCAAACCACCTAAAACCATGGCGAATATTCAATCTTTGTCGCTGAATACGATGGGTGCAAATCCGTTGCGCAGCCTGGTCACTGGGCAGGCTGCGCAACAGTTAACCATGACGCCGCTCAACGCGCGTGCCTGGACTGATCGCGTGGGTTCTGAGTACAGTCAACTCTTTCAAGAAGCTGCCCAAGCTCAATCCAGGGCCATGACAGCCAGAAACACACTGTCGCGCTCTCAACGCTCAGGCATGCTGGACCCCAGCCAGCTGACGAATTTATCGACCCAGTTGTGGGGTGCTCAAGGCGAGGCCAAACTTGATGCACTCGCCCGGCAAGCGCTTTTTCGCATGAACGCAAGTGGTCTGGCAGGCTTAGAGGCCTGCCTGTACCCTCGAGACCCCCTAGAGCGCATGATGCTTCTTAGCAGAATGTCAGAGCTCATCGGTCGCGAAGATTCAGCTTCTCAGCGCATGCTGCAAACGGCCGGTCGTGATTTACAAGACCGCCACGGCGACGAGATCAAAGCGCTTGAAAACAGTACCGGTGCTTTCGATGTGATGCATCACACCGATGCTGCTGGCGCTAATAAGGCTGCGGGTGCTACCGATTTGCGACTCATCTACCTCAATGCAGGCCGCACCGCGGGCGATGCCATTCTCTCGGCCCCCAAGCTTGCCACCCAGCTCCTGGCCAAGTTTGATGGAGCACAGTTTGAATTGGCCTTGATGCAACTCGGGGAGGGGGTGCTGGCAGACCTTCGCTCTGCTTGCCCCTCGCGACACAGTGAGCGAGTCAGTGCTGCCTTAACCAATTCAAACGTGTTCACCAACATCCGCACAGCCTTGGGTTTATCCCGGAAAATGCGCACCCGAATGGCCTCGCTGGGTGAAGAGGTTGAGGCAACAGACCCTTACCTTGCCACCAAGCTTTTGGAAGAGGCTGACAGAGGCTGTGCCGAAGCCCATCAACTGGCTCGCTCATTGGTTGGCGACTCGCAGGCAGATCGAATGCTTCAAAATCGGGATGCCCTGACGTGCCTGCGACAGTCAGGCTTTGAGATCCCGATGCCTTGGTGGTCTGACCCAGCCGCTCGGCTCAAACTCCTTGCTGATTTAGACAAACTGGCCGACAGCTTTAATCGGCCCGACCATGCCCCGGGGTTTTCATTTCAAGAGCGTTTGCGAAATGGTTTGCAAAAAGACCGGCTTCATTATAAAAGCTGCGCACCAGCCGCATGAATGAAGAAGATGCATTGATTCATCGAGCGTTCCAAGCAGCTCTGCAGAGCCGCTCACCCATTCAGGTTGATGTTGACTCACACACTTGGCTTGTGGTTGAGGTGTTATCAGACTTCATCATTGTCACGGTGGGTCTTTCAGGCAACCGCACCACCTCAGTGCAAATTTTGCAACGCCGTTATGAGCGTCCGGAGCGTTTATCGGCGTGGTTGCCAGCCATGATGAAGGACGGAACATTGATTGCAGTAAGGCGCCTGACTCGCTGGGGCAGCAACCGAGTTGAATCCTTGGGAGCTGTCGGCCTAGGGGCGGCTAAGGAGCTTTTGGCATGAGCAAAGACATCGCTCGCAAAGCCTCAAGCGCCACCAATGCTGTTAGCAAGGTGGACAAGTCTGAACTGCCACCGCCCAGGTCGTTGCCCGGCGATCCTGATTGGCGCATTGTTAATGGCGATCAAAATGAGGGTGCTGATTTTGCTTCGGAGCTGGTGTCGTTGCCCCTGGCTGATGATCTGGCACAAGCTTTAGGCTTGGCGTGGACGAGGAGCAACCCCGTCTGGGGCCCGACAGCCCTCGACAGGATTCGGAGTCTGCAGCACACACTAATGAAAAAAGCCCTGGGCCAAGCTCAAGAAGACCGCTTGGTGACTTTGCAGGCCGTCAAATGTTTAGAAATTGCAGTTAATTTGCGGCTGCGTCTTGAAGAGGGGCTGCACATTGAGCAGGTGCTGGTCAACGCCAAGCTGAACGTGGCCGTAACCAACCAGCTCTCAGGCACCCAGCCAGTCAGCCCCGCAGCATGAGCGCCAATGCAACACAGGCCCCAGACGCAGAGAGTTTACTCACTGCTGTGGGTTTGGCCTGGGGGTGGCTGGAGCAGGGTGAGCCCGAGAACGCCCTAATGCTGGTGCAAGGTTGCTTGCAATGCTGGCCCAAAGAGGCAATTTTAGAGCTGCTTGAGCGGTACTGCCTGATTTGTCTAAATCGGCCAGTGACCCACTTGTCGCCATTGGATATCAACCAAGTGCCTTCTTCCTGGCAAGAATTGACAAGGCGTTTATTGGTGCGTCTGCAACTGAATCAAACTGCCATGAATAAGCTCAACTGAGTTGCAAGCAATTTAAGCCATTTAATCTATTTAACCACCCCGCTCAAGCTATGAAAACGACGATCATTTTGCAGCTAAACACTTTTGCGCAGAAAGCTGCCAAACGTGCTGAGTTGGTAGCGGCCACCCTGGTGATCGGCATCGTGTTCATGCTGGTGCTGCCAATGCCCATTTGGTTGCTGGACAGTTTGATTGCTGTTAACTTTGGTTTTTCAGGTTTGATCGTTATTGTCTCGATGTACATGCGCAGCGCGACTGCCTTTTCGACATTCCCTGCTGTGCTGCTTTTGACAACGCTTTTTCGCTTGGCTTTGTCAGTGTCCACAACCCGCTTGATTTTATTAGAAGCCGATGCCGGATACATTGTAGAAACTTTTGGCAATTTTGTTGTCGGTGGCAATATTGTGGTGGGCCTGGTTATATTTTTGATCCTGACGGTGGTTCAATTTTTAGTGATCACCAAAGGTTCAGAAAGAGTCTCTGAGGTCACGGCACGTTTCACTTTAGATGCCATGCCTGGCAAACAGATGTCAATCGACAGCGATTTGCGAGCTGGCCTGATTAATGGCGATCAAGCCAAACATAAGCGATCAGAGTTGGCCCGAGAAAGCCAAATGCACGGGGCGATGGATGGTGCGATGAAGTTCGTAAAAGGGGACGCCATTGCGGGCATCTTCATCGTTTTCGTCAACTTGATTGGCGGTTTTTCAATTGGTGTGCTTCAACGAGACATGCTCGCAGCCGATGCGATCCACCTGTACTCGATTCTCAGTATTGGCGATGCATTGATAGCGCAAATCCCAGCGCTGTTGATCTCATTGGCGGCTGGCCTCATCTCAACCCGTGTTGCCGACAGCGACTCGCCCATGTTGAACGGAGTTGCGGAGGCAGCCAAAAATATGGGCCAAAATATGGCCAATGAGCTCTTTAGCGAACCCAAAGCGCTGATGACCTCAGCCGGGATCATGCTCATTTTTGCCCTGATTCCGGGCATGCCTTGGAAGACATTTTTAGCGCTGGCCTTGCTTTTGTTTGTGGCTGCTGGCGTTGGGATGATGGCGCCTGGCTTGATCAGGAAGAAAGAGGAGGAGGACTCTTCACCCAAGTCAGCGGCAGAAAAATTTGAAGATGCGAAGTCGTTTCGCGCCGCACGCCCAATGCAGCTGATCTTACACACATCAATGAAAGGCAAGCCGCAGGCAGAACAGATCACCCTGGAAATCAGAAAGATGCGCAACCGCATGCTGGAGCATCGAGGGATTGTCGAGTTTCCACTGATCGATATCCTTTATCAAAACACTATTCCTGCGAATAGTGTTGAATTTCGAATGGTGGAGGTTCCGCTGATCAGATCAGAAATTAAATCCGGCTGGGCCAGTACCAGGGAGTCTGTAAGTCGCCTTGAGGAGTTGGGGATTGAATATAGTATTGATAATCTTGAGGGTAGTCGGCGAAAGCGTATTTGGATTAATATTAATGATAAAAAATTACTACACGATTCAGGTGTGGCCTGGGAAAGTTGGGAGGCTGTCTTTGCAACGGATGTTGAAACCGAAATGCTGCGCAATTGCCCAATGTTTCTCGGCGTTCAGGAAGCTTTTCGTTTTCAAGAGTGGGCGGATAGATTTTTGCCAGAACTTGGTAAAGAGCTGACGCGAACTGTTAATATATCAAAGATGGCGGAGATCCTTCAAAAACTGGCTCGTGAGGGGGTCTCGTTGCGAAATGTGCGGCTAATTTTGGAAACCTTGCACGAGTGGTCTCAGAAAGAACGTGATTCGAATCTGATTTTAGATCACGTGCGATTCGCACTGCGCAGGCAGATTTGCCACCATGTGTCGAATGGTGGTTTGATTCAGGCACTTCTGCTATCGCCAGAGATTGAAGACACTCTCAGGCAGGCCACTCGAAGTAGCAGCCAGGGTGATTATCTAGAATTAGACCAACATTATGAACAGCAAATTCTAGATGGCTTAGCTGAGATGGCCGGCTCTTGGGGAACTAATCAACAAGCGCCAGTGATCGTCACAACTTCAGACATCCGCCGGCAATTTAGAAGACTTATTGAGGATGAGTTCTTTTCCTTGCCTGTTTTTTCATTTTCTGAGCTTTCTCAGCATTATAAGGTTCAACCTATTGGCATGCTGGAAGTTTGAGATTTTTTGGTGGTTGCGGGATTGGTCAAAATGTCAACTTTTGGTTTATATTAATATAAAATACAATATAAAATTTTCAAATAAAATATATGCGTAAATTTTTAACCAGGGATCAAATTAAGTTGCATTATTTGTATAATAATTTAATATAAACATTTTTTTCTGTATTTCTAAGGAATCCCAGTCAAGATGCTAGTTTTATTGACAAAATCGCTATGCTTGATCTTGCCAAGGCGGATGTATCAGCCATTCGTTGTTCCCTGAAGCAACTTATGAACTGATTTTAAAATTGCACCACTCAAGTAGGCCTGTGCCTTAATTTGCGTCAATTTCTAAATACTTCATTGTTCCTGATTGATTGAAAAATAATATCAATTATTAATTAATAACATTATTTAATTTCATGCTTGATGAACATGCTTTGGGTATTGAAAAAAAAGATTTTTCCAGTGGTTTTGTGCTGTGTTATCAGTTAACCACTTGTCCAGAAGTTTTTGACTTAAATAGAATTCTTTCTATGGCTTATTATTCATCATACTGGACTGAGGCCGGTTTGGCATTGGCTCCCGATAAGCAAAGTGTTTTTTTGATACATTATTTTAATTCTTCGATGGAATTAAATCGTGAAAATAATTCACATGCCCGTTTCATGGCTGGGGTTGGGGTTTGGAAGGATGTAATTTCTGGTTTCCTTGAAGTCAAAAATATAGAGACCAGCTACAACTTCATTGATGAGCCAAATTTTGAGGACAATATAAGAAGAAAAATACTTAAGCTAATTTAATGTGTCTGAGGTCAATTGTTTGCGTATGACCACTGTGGGTTGGGGTGTGGTTGAGTCAGGGCAATCGCACGAGGCCCCGTATGCGGTTGAATTTATTTAAGATTTTATCTGGTGAAAATCGAATTTCTTCAACAAGATAAATAACTATCGTTGTTCAAGCAATCGCCCTGGTGATTGAGTTGCCAGATCGGTGGCGTCATTGATGGTGCTTGACAGGTTTAATGGTTTGGAAATTTCTACTAATTGGATCTAACATTATTGTTTTGTGACGTGATTTTTATGATTGAATTACGTGAATTTCTAGAGACAATTTTTGATACGATAAAAAATTAAATTTATTATTTTAATAAAACTTACAAGGCTGAGTAAGCGTGTATTCATTTTGCATTAAAAATATATTTAAAATATTTATTCTTTTGTCAGGTTTGGCGTTAGGGGCTTCGGCCATCGGTGCGCCGCCTCCACACTGGAAGGAGTCCGGTGTTTTTGCGTACAATGCAAACAGAGTCTCTGTCCAAAAAGTACTTCAGGATTTTGCTAAAAATTTCAATGCCACGGTGATTGGCGCCTCATCCTTACAAGGTGTTATCAATGGCAGGCTTCATGGCGCAACCCCCGAAGACTTTCTCAATCGGCTTGGGGTTTCTTATCAGTTTACTTGGTTTTTCTACAGCAATATTCTTTATATAGCACCTATTCATGACAGGGCTACCGAGAGAATTTTTTTAGGAGATATGAGTGCTGAAGATGTGAGGTTGGCGCTTGAAGGTATTGGCCTATTTGAAGAAAAATTTGGTTGGGGAGAGCTCAAAGAAGATAAAACGGTTATCGTTTCTGGCCCCCGTGTCTACCTAGATTTGGTCAAATCTGCAGTTACCGCCGAGGAGGGCTCTGGACCCACGACTGGCGATGAAACGATGATTTTTAGACTCCGATATGCTTTCTTAGAGGATCGTATTATCAATTTTCGTGATACATCGTTGACTGTTCCTGGCCTGCTCAGCGTTTTGCGTAACCTGTTGCGAGATAACTCTGGCAGTAGTCCGTTAATTGATTCTATTGGAAAGCGGCGAGATGCAGGCGGCGATAAAGCCGTGGCTGAAAGTAATGTCTCTACCCCCCCCCCACCTAAGAAGTTGAATTACTCGAGCCCACTGACCCAGTCCGGGGTTTTCTCTTCAGATAAAAAAGGAAATAAAGATTCCGTTGTTATCGAGGGTGATGTTCGAACTAATTCAATAATTATTCGTGGTGATACCTCTAAAAGGGAGTACTATCGACGACTTATTTCTCAACTGGATCAGCCTCAGCAAATGGTTGAAATTGAGGCTTTAATTATTGATATACAAAAATCAAAATTAAAAGAGCTGGGTATTGATTGGGCGGCAACCTTTGGTGGGGGTTCTGGTCGTACGACTGTTTCAAACAGTGGACTTTCAGGGCTGCCTGTTCGAGACGCCAGTACACTGACAATCAATAATCTCTCACGTTTTTTATCTCAGATTCGTGCCCTTGAAGGGGAGGGCACAGCCTCCATCATTGGTAAGCCAGCGGTGATGACCATGGAAAACATTGGTGCAGTCATTGACTTCAGTCGCACTGTTTATCTGCGCTTGGTTGGTGAACGTGTTGCTGAAGCTGTTCCCGTCACGGTCGGAACTTTGCTGAAAGTGACTCCTAAAGTGGTTACCGATGGCGGTGCTGCGCAGATCCAATTGTTCATTGATATCGAGGATGGCTCACTTCTGAATGACCAATTCAACAATGGCTCTCCGGTGGTGGAGCGTAGCTTGGTAGCAACCCAAATGATTGTTGATGATCAGCAGTCTTTGGTTATAGGAGGATACAATGTACAGTCTTCAAAAGCCAGTGATAGTGGTGTGCCTGGGCTTTCCCGAGTACCAGTTGTGAGAGGGTTCTTTCGTTCTGAATCGGCAGTTGACGCTTCAAGAGAACGTATATTTGTTATTACGCCTCGACTTATCAATAATCGAAAGGCGCAAACTAAGGCAAAGTTTTTTACCGATCGTGCGGGAGTGTCGAAGGTTGATGCTATGAGGGGTGATGGCCGACAAATGTATGACACTGGAGTTGATGTCTCTCCAGTTCAAAATAAGAGACAACCGAAAAAAGAAATTTTTGATGAGGTAATGAAGTTTGACACGTTGGATGCCGGGCGCTAAAGATTTATATGTAAAATAATACTTTATTGATTAATCTTTATTTTTGGGCGCCCATCGATAAAAATGGATATTTGACTAATGAGTAACATTATTGAGCCGAATTGTTGGGCGCCAGCGGTTTTAAATCTATTTAAGGGTGGCTCTCTTTTGACCTGCGTTTGCAAAAAAGCATATTACTTTATCTCTTGTATATTTCTTCTGTGCCTGTTTGCAGCTTGCTCCGGTGAAGTTGCACTTCAAACTGGATTGTCTAATTCTGATGCCAATGAAATTGTTGCTTTACTCCAAAAAAACGGGGTGAGCGTTACCAAAACGCGAGACAAGCTTGGTGCCATTTTGACAGTTCGTGAAGGCCAACTTGGCAAGGCTAATTCGCTCATGCAGGCTGCTGGTCTACCGAGAAAGGCGCAGACTGATTTTGGCCAAGTTTTTAAGAAGGAGGGGATGATCTCTACACCTTTGGAGGAGCGAGCTCGGTATCTTTATGCACTCTCACAAGAGTTAGAATATACGTTATCCAAAATAGATGGTGTTATCGTGGCAAGAGTACATGTGGTACTTCCTGAGCGAGTGGCTCCTGGAGAGCCAGTTAAACCATCATCAGCATCAGTATTTCTTAAGGTAAAATCTCAGTTTGATGAGGATTTGATTGTACCCCGCGTCAAACGCTTAGTTACAACTAGTATTCCTGGTTTGGCGGGAGACGATGCTGGAGGGCGTAAGATTACCGTTGTTGTTACGCCAGCTGAAGTTGTTGACATTGCTGAGATTGACTGGCAACAAGTCGGTCCATTTATTATTGAAGACTCATCTGTTCGAAAAATTTTATTAATTGTTTATGTTTTGCTAGTTATTTTTTCTATTCTTATCGGTCTTGTAATATTTTTGGGTGTTCATTATTTAAAGGCTTTGCGTAGCCGAGAAAAGAAATAATTCGAGATGCACTAATCAGGGTGTAATTTAATCATGTATTGCATTCCCAAGTTCGACACCCGTGATCCATTTTTCGATGTTTTGCCTATGGCTTTTCGATAAAAATCAATAGCTTATGCACATTTCATGTTTTAAAAATGGAAAAATGTGTGGTGGCATTGCTCTGTCGTGATGTGGTTATGTGCTTTGTCCATATTGGCTATCATGCTATTGGGCGTTTGAACCTCAGCCAACGCAACGAATCGCCAATCTGCTTTTTGAAACAACTTCGCCGTATCCATCAATGAAATGCGCCGACCCCTTAGGGTCAAGCCTTGCCCAGCCTAACCGAGATAGCGACCGAGCAAAAATTCTTTTTTGTGCTCATAAACACCCACATACCCACCCCAGCCAACCTCTCCCAGTCTCATTTGTAGTCTTCGGTGATTGATCCATATTTATATGGATCAATCACTTATGAACCGTAAGCGCCGAACTTGGATGGCCTGGGGTGCCCGGTCTTGAAAGCTGCTGATTTTTATCTTTGTTTTTGCCTTCTGGCTTAATTTAATTTCATTAGTGGGGTATCCTGATTTTTATCTTGCGGGATCTATTATCTAGAGGCTTGCGGGGGATGAAATAAAGTTATTTCCCATAATGGTTATTAATTACGTATGGCTTGATAGGTATGTATATTAAAGATGGATTTGATTATGTGGTAATATACGAGGAGGAGATTCGCTTTAATAGGCAATACTTTCCTGAGCTTAAGTTGCCATCATTTGAGGATTTTGTAAGCTTTTGCGATAACTGCCCTACCCTTGGGTTGATGAGTGAAGGGGTTTGCGTTGGTGGAATGCTAGTGCATGACAAGCATCTTCACCTCATGATATGCGAATCTTTTCGAGGTAGGTGGGCTCTGTTGTGGCCAGCCTCATTTAAATGGGCACTTGCTATATCTGATCCACTTTATGCGCTAATGCCAGTTCGAAACCAAAAAATAATCAATTTTATAAAATCGATTGGTGGGCATTTCGAAAATGAAGAGATTGCTTATGGGTGTCTGTTGTCACACCGTTTTAGTTTGGAAACAAAAAATATGAAATATCCGAAACACGGATGGAGGGCGACTAAGTAATCACGTATCACCGATTTGGCGCTTGATTTGGTTGGCCAAGCGTTAGATGTGAGTTTGTCATTTTCTTACTCTTGTATCGATGTGCCCAACGAATTCACCTACTTTAATCCGGAAATTTGGCACTGGTAACCCTATAAACAGCTATTTGACCCAGGCTTGAGAGTCTTTGATGCGCTGGGCACCCATTGCCCGTCAATCAGCTGTTCGTTGGGTCCGAACTGTGCCTTGTAAGCCATCTTGGGGCTGTCTTTGATCCAGTAACCGAGGTAAAAATGAGGCAGCTTCAAGAGCTTGGTTTGCTCAATTTGCCACATGACGTTGTAGGTGCCATAGCTTGCCCGCTCATCAGGTTCATAGAAGGTATAAACGGCCGACAGTCCGTCGTTAAGAATATCCAGGATGGACACCATTTTGAGTGCGCCTAGATGTTTCCCACGAGCCGCCGGCTCACGAAACTCAACCAGACGTGAGTTGACTCTGGTTTGCAGCAAAAATTGGGTGTACTGGTCCACGCTGTCATTGTCCATACCCCCGCCACGGTGGCGCCCGCTTTGGTAGCGCAGATAGAGCTGGTAATGGTCATTAAAAAAACCCAATCGCAAGATGCGGGTTTGTAGCTGCGAATGAACTTTCCAGCTACGGCGTTGGCTTCGTGTGGGCTCGAAGGTGGCCACAGGCACACGTAAGGGAATACAGGCCTTGCAGCTATCGCAAAAGGGCCTGTAGGTGAACAACCCGCTGCGCCGAAACCCATTGGCGACCAACCCAGAGTACATGTCGGCGTGGATCAAGTGACTGGGCGTGGCCACCTGCGAGCGAGCCAGCCGACCTTCAAGGTAGCTGCACGGGTAAGGCGCCGTGGCGTAGAACTGTAGTGACGATAACGGGAGCTCTTTAGGGTGTGTCACGTCGCGAGAGGCCTGGGTGCTAACGGGTTGGTGGTTTTAAGAGTGGGTAAGTAAAATGTGTTCCCACATGGCTGGATGATAGGACCAATCAGCGATATTGGGCTGGTCGACGTGGGCCTGAAGATGGGCCTCAAAGTGGATTCGCGAGAGGGTGCGCCCACCCAGTGAGCTCAAGTGGGCTGTATTTTGCTGGCAATCGATCAAGGCAATGCCGTGTTCGCGACAAAATGCCACCAAGGCGGCCAATGCAATTTTGGATGCATCGGTGCGGTGCGAAAACATCGACTCTCCAAAAAACATTCGACCCAGGCTGACTCCGTACAAGCCTCCCAGCATTGAACCGTCGATCCAGGTTTCGACGCTATGGGCCATGCCTTGCTCATGCCATTGGCCATAAGCATCGATGATGTCGTTGGTAATCCAAGTGCCGTGCTGGCCCCCGCGAGGCGTTTGTGCGCAGTGGCCCATGACCTGTCGAAAAGCGGTGTCGATGCGAATTTCGCAGCGCATGGAGCGCCGAAAAACGGTCAACGTTTTACGCAGGGATCGAGACAGCTTGAAATCCTGGGTGTACAGCACCATGCGAGGGTCGGGAGACCACCAGAGAATTGGCTGATTCTCGTTAAACCAAGGAAAAATACCTCGCTGGTAGGCTTGCAATAATCGCTCAGGGCAGAGTGAGCCGCCAGCAGCGACCAAACCTGGTGCCTCAGTGTCTGACCCCCAGGCCGTTGCTGTGTCAGGAAATGGCTGGTTCTCGTGGGTCAGCCAGGGTAGCATCATTGAGGATCACCAGGTTTAAGCTCGCGGGCGAGCTGGATGAGGGGAAGCGCTCAGGGCATCTCTGAGCGCTTCCCCTAGGGCAATCACCGCCATCGCGTAGTAGCTAGACTGGTTATAACGTGTGATGGCGTAGAAGTTGCTGGTGCCTGCAACGTAGGTCGGTTCAGCTTCACCGTTTTTGAGCATCACCAGCGCCAATTTGCCTGCATGCTGGAGTGCCGAGGTGGGTAAGCGCGCGCCATGGCTGATGAACTCATGGGGTGAAAACAAAGGGACAATGTCGGGGCCCAGCAAGGTGCTCAGCGTGTCGTCGTGGCTGGGGGGGGTGACCTCAAAATGAGTCGGCCAGCCCTCTTGCCAGCCAAACTTTGACAGGTAGTTGGCGATGCTGCCAATCATATCGGCAGGGCTATTGAGCAAATCAACGCGTCCATTTTCATCAAAGTCCACAGCGTATTTTTGAATGCTGCTGGGCATGAACTGAGGTGAGCCAACGGCGCCCGCAAAACTGCCATTCATTCTGAGTGCATCGACTTGTCCACTGTGAGCCAACACCAGCAGGGCCTCGAGCTCACCACGAAAAAAAAGGCTGCGATCAGAGCGTCCGGACGGAAAATCAAAAGCCAGGGTTGCCAAGGTATCGAGCACGCGAAAGTTCCCGGTTTGCTTGCCGTAGATGCTCTCAACCCCCAGTATTCCCATGATGACGGAGGGCGGGACGCCAAAGCGTCGTTCGGCACGATCGAGCCAGCGCCTGTTGGCGCGCCAAAAAACCAAACCCGCACGCAGCCGGGTGGGCTCGACCATGCGTGCTCGGTAAGCTGACCAATTTTTGGTAGGGCTGGCGGTTGAGGGCATGATCAGCTGGGCCACCCTGGGCTGGTAGCGTGCCTCTTTGAGCGTATCAATGATCCAAGTCTCGCTCCAGCCGTGCTTTTGGGCCATGTTGCGAGCAAACTCTTGAGCCTCATGACGTTGGGCATAGTCGGTTCGGTTCGTAAGGGGCTGGGCTTCTGCGGAGGTCGTCAAAAGAAGGGCAACGAAGGTGAGCACGGTGGCGCAAGCGCGAAGCCATTGAGGGAAGTGCTGATTCAGGATCATTTGCAAATGAATAGGTCAGCCAGGGGGCAATGCTGTCGAGGTCGATTGAATATTGACCCACCCTGCTGATCCAATATTGACCCAGGACGGGTAGCTGATTTTTGAACAGGTAAATGTGGATAAGTGTACTCATTAGCTGGTTTCTGCTTTGTCTCCTTTCTTGGTTTTTTTGTGCAAGCAGGGGGGGAGGGGCGAAGGGCGGAGCCCGTAGCGGATTCCCTCCTGCTTGTGGTATCTCAGAACGGCTCTTCGGACACCACTGTTGCCAGTGCTGTTTTGCTGTCCTTGCGGGCGCTCTCCCTGCCCTTGATGCGTGTCTTGGCGGCCAAGGGTAACCGGACACCCCCCTCGGCTTTTTAGCCGCTCCGCCTGACTCAAGCGCTGATCGGGCGAGGCAAGGTTGGCACAGTCAAATTGCGCCGAGCGTTGGAGATCACATCAGCTAAGAAGGAGCGTGCGCAGGCATTGCGGCGGCGGCAGATTTCGATCACGCTGGCCAGCACGCTGAAGGCACGTGAGCCGCTGGGTGTGCGAGTGCCGTGGCTGAGTTGGCGGGCAATTACCCAATGCCTGAGCATCCTTTCTGCCTCGTTGTTTGTGAGGGGCAGAAAAGGCTCAGCCAATTGACGTGTGATCACATCCCAGTCGAGCAGGAACTCACGCACGAGGGTACGTACGCCCTCATGCAGGTCGTCACGATGCCGCTCACACAACGCTTTGAAGGCAGCCATTTCCAGCACGTACAGGACGCTCGGCAGTGCTGCACCGGGGCTGGCGCGAGCAGCATAGATTGCCTCTTGCAACATCAAAAATTGCGCCAGCAGTTGCTCTCCAAGCTTTCCCGCATGGGCATCTGTAGACTCGGCCAGGCCGCGTAGCTTGCGGCTGGGGTGAGCCCAACAGCGCAGCCGGTTCATAAATTTGCGATATACCTGGTAGCCATCACTCATCAGTTTGCCCTTGAAGGCCAGCCCAAGTACGTTGTCAATCATCTCGCTGGTGCGCAACCCGATCACAAACAGTACGGCATACTGGCTCACGAAGGCCCATAGCCACAACAAATCAGAGCTTTAAGGCCAAGAGGTCTCGTCTGCATACACGATGTCAGCCGCTTCGATCTCGGCTGCAATCTCGTCTAGGTATCGCGAGCATTTACAACGTCGCAGATCCGTTTTCAAAACGGCTCAGCGATCCGGCATCTTCAGTTCCGAGGGGTATAGACTGGCCTGGTCAGCAGCAAAAGTCTCCTCAATGAGGCTGCGCTGCTGCGGGTTCATGCGCTCAGTTTTGGCGCCGAACCTCCAAGCCCTGAGCTGAGCGAGTTGCAATGTGAGGCTCTCGATCTTCGCGTCACGCCATTTGATGGCCTGGGCCTGCTCGTCGATCTGACTGGCCTGCTCGCTGATGTGGGTCAGCATCTGCTAGGCCAACTCGGTCAGCTCAGTGACGCTGAGTGCATTGAGTTCTTGATCTTTAATCCTGTGCAAGTTGAGCATGCCGTATTGGACAGGTCTGAGCGTTGTTCCAGTACTGGGGCTTTAACTCATGGCAAACTATCAACTTTTAAAGCCTGATTCACATCCTCGTGATGCACCGTAGCTGCTCAAGACGTTGCCAAGGCAATCCCAGCACCAAGGCGTTGAACTGTTCACGACTCAGAGCCAACACTCCTTTGCCGCAAGGCCACTCAAAGCTGCCCTCGTTCAGTCGCCGCACAGCGCACCAAACCCCGAACCCATCGTGCACCACAAGCTTGATACGGGTTGATCTCGCGTTTGCAAAAAGATA
>JANMEO010000132.1:0-32241 GCA_031376995.1 Burkholderiales bacterium | reverse complement strand
TCTGGCGGCGTTGCTCCTTCTTGTGGGCATGAGCCCACTCGGGCGCGTTCAACAGCCGTTTCTAGGATCAAGGCGCCCTTGACGGTTCTGTCGCGAAGAGGAGTCATTGCGGTGGCTATGGCGACGATGGGCAACGCCGCGATGCAGGTCGAGGGCAAGTGAGGTACCGACATTTGTGGCTTGACACGACATTAGAGCCCATCTGCCAATGGGCTTCAATGCTTTACACCTCCAAGGAAACGGCAAACCCCATGGGCGGCTTGGACCCCGCTGGCCAAGCAGGCGGTGAGAAGATAGCCGCCGGTCGGAGCTTCCCAATCGATCATCTCGCCAGCCACGAACACGCCTGGAATGGCGCTCAACATGCTTTGAGCGCTGATCGCTGCAAACCTAACGCCCCCTGCGGTACTGATGCACTCCTGGACAGGACGAGGAGCCACCAAGGCAACAGGCAATGATTGCAGGCCTTGGGCCAAAAGTGCGGGCTGTGCGATGGTTTCACGAGGTAATAACTCATGCATCAAAGCCGCTTTGACCCCGTCAATGCCCAAACGTGTTTTCAAATGCGTCGCCAGCGATCGAGACCCTCTCGGATGAGCCACCTCGCCAGCCACCCAAGCCGCGTCACGTTGCGGCAAGAGGTTCAGTCTGACCACCAAAGGGGTATCGACCCTCAACAATTCTCGCAAAATAGCCGATGCCGCGTACACCAGGCTGCCCTCAAGCCCCCCCTGAGTGACCACAGCTTCGCCTGCTTGCTGAAACAGCACTTCACCCGTGGCGGGTTTGAGCACTTGCAATGCGACGTTTTTTAAAGCAGCGCCGGCAAAGTGAGTTTTCAAATGCGGGCTCCATCCCATCAATCTTTCGCCGCCAGGTGATTCACGCACCACGTCAAAGCCACAATTAGCGGGCTGCAGAGATGCCACCTCAACACCAAGGGCGCGCAACCAGGGCACCCAGGCCCCATCCGAACCCAATTGAGGCCAACTGGCTCCGCCCAACGCCAATACCACCGCCTGGGGTGCTTCGATTTCACGCGGTCCAGCTGGGGTTTGAAACAACAATGCGGGTGGCTCTGACCCAGAGCCAGGATTGGACCAACCAACCCAACGATGGCGCATGTGAAACTGAACCCCGGCTGCGCGCAAACGATGCAGCCAGGTTCGTAGCAAGGGGGCCGCTTTCAGATCGCGTGGAAACACTCGACCAGAGCTGCCAACGAACGTCTCGATGCCCAGTGAGCGGGCCCAAACACGAACTTGCGCAGGGCCAAAGTCAGATAACCAAGACCCCACTTCAGCCGCACCTTCTCTGTAGCGCGTGGCAAAAATCTCGGCGGCTTCACTGTGCGTTAAGTTCAGCCCGCCCTTGCCGGCCAACAAAAATTTACGCCCCACAGAGGGCATCGCATCAAACACATGCACACAAACACCGCTTTGTGCCAACACATCAGCAGCCATCAAGCCTGCCGGCCCGCCGCCGACCACAAAAGCAGTTGCTCCTGACAAAGAAATCACATGTGACATTCGACGCACCTTCAAAGCCGTGATTGTCGACCAAGCAGGCCAATGGACCTCTTGGCTACACTGACGGCCATGAGCTTGTCATCTTCTGCCAGTTTTTTTGAAAAATCAGCCTGGAACCACCGCTTTGCCAATTTAGGCGCTGCGTTTTACACCGAGCTCGCCCCAGAACCCATGCCTTCACCCCATTGGGTCTCGATCAGCCCAGGCACGACCCAGATGCTAGGCTGGCCTGCGCAATGGTGGCAAGACCCCACAGCACTGAGCACCTTCAGCGGCGGTACATGCTGGCCAGGCCTGCGGCCTTTGGCATCTGTATATAGCGGACATCAGTTCGGCATTTGGGCCGGGCAGCTGGGCGATGGCCGAGCCCTCTATCTGGGCGAAGTGCAAACCCCAGACGGCCCCTTTGAACTGCAGCTCAAAGGGGCCGGTCAAACCCCCTACTCTCGCGGCGCGGATGGCCGTGCGGTACTGCGCTCATCGATCAGAGAATTTTTGTGCGCCGAGGCCATGGCAGCACTGGGCATACCAACCACACGCTCGCTATGCCTCACGGGCTCAGCGCTGGGTGTTCACCGCGAAGTGATCGAGACTGCAGCCGTGCTCACGAGGGTTGCACCCAGCTTCATTCGCTTTGGCCACTTTGAGCACTTTGCCAGCCGCGAACAATTTCTCGAACTCAAAATTTTGGCAGACTTTGTGATTGCCAACCATGCCCCAGAATGCACCCAAGCCCCTGCGCCTTACTTGGCCTTGCTGGAATGGGTCACTCGGCGCACAGCGGCTTTGATCGCGCAATGGCAAGCGGTGGGCTTTTGCCACGGCGTCATGAACACCGACAACATGTCTATCCTGGGGCTCACGATCGACTATGGGCCTTTTGGTTTTTTAGACTCGTTCGACCCCTCACATGTCTGCAACCACTCAGATCATCAGGGCCGCTATGCCTATGACCAGCAGCCTGGCATCGCGTTTTGGAATCTGTACGCCCTGGGGCAAGCGATGATGCCGCTGATCAAAGACGCCGATGCTGCGATTGCCGCTTTAGAGCTGTTCAAAACAGAATACACGCGGCTGTCAATGCGACAATGGCGTGCCAAACTGGGGCTTCAAAACATCGAGGCTGATGATCTTGAGCTCAGCCAGGAACTGCTCCAACTGCTGGCCCGTGATCGCGTTGATTTCACCATCTTTTTCAGGCGCCTGGCTCATTTTGATCGCCACGTTGTGGCGGGCAATCACCCGTTACGCGACATGTTTGCCCATCGAGAGGCATTTGACGGCTGGGCTCAGCGCTACAAAGCCCGGTTGCAACGCGAACCCGAGGTCTGCGACTCAACGCGTGCCAAGCAAATGAACCGCTGCAACCCCAGGGTCGTTTTACGCAATCACTTGGCTGAAGTTGCCATCCAATCAGCCCAGCAAGGAGATTTTGGCGAAATTGCCCAACTGCTTAAAGTACTGGCCCGGCCGTTCGATGACAATGTGCCGGGGGTTTCACCTGAGGCCACCACCCGCTACGCCGGGTTCCCGCCCGATTGGGCCACACACCTTGAGGTTTCTTGTTCATCATGAGCCCCGAAAACCCCCCTCTCAAACTTCAAAAAACAGACGCCCAGTGGCGCGCCGAGCTGACCCCAATGCAATACGAGGTCGCTCGTCAAGCGGCCACCGAACCGGCCTTCAGTGGCCGTTACTGGGACCACTGGGATGCCGGTCGATACGACTGCGTAGGATGTCGCACCCCACTGTTTGACTCAGTCACCAAGTTTGATGCGGGCTGTGGGTGGCCCAGTTATTGGCAACCCATCAACAGCGAGGTGATTGAACGTGTCGTTGATCGCACCCATGGGATGGTGCGTGTCGAGGTACGTTGCAATGCTTGTGGCTCTCATTTAGGACATGTGTTCGAAGATGGACCCGCACCAACCGGCGAGCGCTTTTGCATCAACTCTGCAGCAATCAACTTTCACCCTGATCAACCCGACAAAGCCTTATGAAACTGCTGTTTGATTTTTTACCTGTCATTTTATTTTTCGGCACCTTCAAATTCGCCGAAGCTGACAAGAATTGGGCCTCAGCCTTTGCCACTGAGCATCTGGGCTTCATGGTGTCTGATGGTGTCGTGGGTCCGATGCAGGCGCCTGTTTTATTGGCCACCGCAGTGGTCATTTTGGCTACGCTGGCGCAAGTTGGGGTGATGCTAGCGCTGCGCCGAAAAATAGACGCCATGCTTTGGGTCAGCTTGGTGCTGGTGGTTGGCCTGGGCAGCGCCACAGTTTGGTTTCATAACGAGACCTTCATCAAATGGAAACCGACTGTTTTGTACTGGGTCTTTGCGACGATCCTGACGGCCTCAGTCACTTTGTGGCGCAAGAACCTGATTCAAAAACTCATGGGAGACAAAATTGCCCTGCCTGATCCCATCTGGTCTCGCTTGAATGTTGCCTGGGTGCTTTTCTTTGCCGTGATGGGTGCTTTGAATCTTTACGTTGCCTACAGTTTCACAACAGATATTTGGGTCAATTTCAAACTGTTTGGCGGACTGGGATTGATGATCGTTTTCACTCTGGCCCAAGGTCTTTACCTGCACAAGCACATGGGGGACGTCATGACACCGCCCAGCGCCACAAAGAAATCACCATGACCGTTTGGGCTCAAGATATTGAATCTGCCTTGCAACTGGCCTTTCCGAGCGAGTCAGTGCAAGTCATCGACGACAGCCACCTGCACCAAGGTCATGCAGGCGCGCAGTCGGGGCGGCACTACAGCGTTCGAGTTGTTAGCGCGCAATTCACCGGAATGTCACGCATACGACGGCATCGGCTCGTTTATGATGCCCTCGCCGCTTTGATTCCACGCGGCATCCATGCTTTGGCCATTGAGGCATGCGCGCCCAGTGAGGCGCCGGGTCAAAGCGAAGCGGTCTAGCGAGCTGAGAGCCTGTATCTGCAGTCCGTGTCACTCGCAGTTTTCTTTTGAACTTTTGAACTTTTTAATAAAGGCCGCAATTCATGAAAACGCACCTTCTTCCGTCGATGCTCGTCTTGGCTCTCAGCCTGTCGCTATCCCCGATGGCCATCGCACAAAACGTCACCACCGTGAATGGCAAGGATGTCCCCCAAACACGTGTTGACGAGCTGCTCAAGCAGTTTAAGCTTCAAGGCCAAACCATCACGCCAGAGATTGAAAAACAAGTGGCTGATGAAGTGGTTTTGCGTGAGATCTACATGCAAGAAGCTGACAAGCGCGGCTTAAGCACCACCGACGATATCAAAACTCAACTGGAGTTAGCTCGCCAAAGCCTGATCATCAACGCTTTGTTTGACAACTTAAAAAAGACCCAACCCGTCACTGACGCTGAAATTTTGGCCTCATATGAAAGTTTTAAAGCCCAGGCTGCAAGCACTGAGTACCGTGCTCGACATATTCTGGTTGAAAAGCAAGAGCAAGCCAAAGCCGTGATGGCTCGCCTTAAAAAGGGCGCCAAATTTGAGGTGCTTGCCAAGAAATACTCCAAAGACCCTGGCAGCAAAGACAAAGGCGGCGACCTCGATTATGCAGACCCCAAAGCTTATGTGCCTGAGTTTTCTGCCGCACTTTTGACCCTGAAGAAGGGCGAGGTGACGCCTGAACCCGTGAAAACCCAGTTCGGTTTCCACATCATCAAACTCGAAGACAAGCGTGAGTCCACCTTTCCGCCGCTAGAGGACGTCAAGCCCCAGATCCAGAAAAATCTTGAACAACAGCGCTTAATTCTCATCCGTGAAGATCTGCGCAGCAACGCCAAAACTGACTACAGCTTCTCGAAATAAGACCGTCACACCCAGTTGAAGCACACGCCCACCCTTTTGGATTTTTTATGTTCATGACCCAACACTCCCTCTTTCGCTTCATGCTAGCGCTAGCAATGGCCAGCTCGCTGCCACTGGCTGTTCAGGCGCAAAACATTGCCATCGTCAATGGCAAGCCGATTCCCAAAACCCGTTTCGAGGCCCTGCTGAAACAACTTAAGGCCCAAGGTCAGCCCGACGTGCCGGGCCTGGAGGCGCAAGTGCGTGATGAGTTGGTCATGCGCGAGATGTTCGCCCAAGAAGCTGAGCGCCAAGGTTTGGCAGCCATGCCAGAGTTCAAGGCACAAATGGAGATGGCGCGCCAAGGTATTTTGATCAGCAACATGTTTGCCGAGTATCAAAAGAAACATCCACTCGCTGATGCCGACATCAACGCTGAGTATGAACGGTTCAAAGCTGAATCAAAGAGTCGAAGCGCGCAGTACCGGGCTCGCCACATACTGGTTGAAAAAGAAGACGAGGCCAAATCACTGATCGAGCAAATTAACAAAGGCGGCAAATTTGATGAGCTCGCCAAGAAAAACTCCAAAGACCCCGGCAGCAAAGATAAAGGCGGCGACCTTGACTTTGCAGATCCAACAGCCTATGTCCCCGAGTTTTCAGCCGCCTTAATGAAACTCAAAAAAGGCGAGATGACACCCTCTCCTGTGAAGTCTGATTTTGGCTATCACATCATCAAGCTTGAAGACACCCGTGAAACGCCAGTGCCAAGCTTAGAAGGCATGCGGCCACAAATTGTTCAACGCCTGAATCAGCAGCGCTTGGGCAAGTTCCGAGAAGAGATTCGCACCAAGACCAAGACCGACTACGTCTTCAGCTTTGACAAGGACAAGGCAGCGGTTAACCCTAAACCGTGAGGCTGTGTGATGGCAGGGGGTGTTTACTCGCCTCCTGGCTGTGGCCTGGATCAAGCCAAGGGACCTACCCGATCTTGGCCTGACAGGTCACCCAAGCCCGCCTCGTCAAGGGTCAAATTATCAAGGTGGCGCGTGTCACTCCAACCCACCAAGCTCAATACAGCACCGGTGTAGAGCAAGCGGTTGATGCTGGCGTTGCCCAGAGGCCAAGAGCGAGGCACTTGCATGTCTTGCTGGGTGGCTGCACGGTAGAGGCAGTCAATCACCCCACCATGCGCGACCAGCCCAATGGTCTGACCTGGATGGCCGCCAGCCAGACGATGCACGGCAGTCATGCAGCGGGCTGAAAAGGTTGTCAGCGACTCCCCCCCGCCGGGCCGATAGTCGAGATCGCGGCGACGCCACCGGTTGGCATCTTCAGGATACAGAACCTCAATCTCCCGGAAGGTTTGCCCTTGAAAACAGCCAAAATCACGTTCACGCAGACTCAGATCAAACACCAACGGCACCTTGCAAATCTGAGCAAGCACCTCAGCCGTTTCTGCGGCACGACGCAAATCGCTGGCATAAATGATGTCGATGCCTTCGCCCACCAGGGCCTCAGCCAAGCGCTGCGCTTGCCAGCGGCCCAGCTCATTGAGCGGGATGTCGAGGTGGCCTTGGATTCTTCCCTCAACATTCCAAGCCGTTTCTCCGTGACGAATAGCGACGATGCGTGTAATGCAATCAAGCATGGGGAAACCAGTCATCAAATCAAATGCCCCAGATGATGTCTTTGCCAGCATGTAAGGCCGTTTTCATCATCAGGGCGATCGGGCTCATGCGACGGCGCAAGCTGACGGCCTCGTCGGGCGAGGGCCCGTCGGTGGATGAATGCGCTTCGCTGTGCTTGGGTGGTGGGGCAGCTTGAGCAGCCCTGAATGCATCATCGTCCACGGTCATTGCGCTTTCCAGCGCCTCAATCGCCGCAGGCAAATGCGCAAGCTGAAGGATGCCCTGAGCAGCAGGCGCTGTGCCAATCAAACGCAGAAATTGATCCCCATGATGGCCGAGCATGATGAGATCAGGGCTCACCGGAGATTTGAATCTATAGATCATTGCCCTATTCTATTGCGCCCTCTCGGTATGGACCATGTTGGCCAGCGGAAGAGAATCTAAGCGTGCTGTGAACCTGGGGGCGTCTATGGCAGGGGAAAACAAGAAGCCCTGGTATTGCTCACAACCTGCATCTTCCAAAAACTGACGCTGAACTTCAGTTTCGACCCCTTCGGCCACAATACCCAGGTGCAGCGCACGACCCAAGGTGATAACTGTATTGACAAAACTCACGTCACTGGATTCTGTTGGCAGACCGCGCAAAAGGCTTTGGTCAATTTTGAGACGGCTGATGGGCAAGCGTTGGAGGTAGCCCAAGCTGGAATAGCCCGTGCCAAAGTCATCAATACTCAACCTCACGCCCAGACCTGACAATGCTTTGAGGCGCTCCAGTGCTTCCTCTCCCTCTTGAACAAGGATCGACTCCTTGAGCTCCAGCTCTAAGCAATGCGCAGGAAGCTGTGCACGATGCAAAGCAGACTCTACGGTGTGAACAAATCCAGACTGGTTAAATTGAAAGGCTGAAACATTGATCGACACCACCAGTGAGTACCCTTGGGTGCGCCAATGCGCGGCTTGCTGAACGGCTTCATGCAACACCCAGTCACCCAACTCACCGATAAAGCCACTTTCTTCAGCAACGGGAATGAATGTCAGCGGAGACACCTGCCCAAGCTCGGGGTCACTCCAACGCAAGAGTGCCTCAGCACCCAAAATGCGACCTGTGCGTAGATCAACCTGAGGCTGGTAATGCAGCTTGAAACGTTGATCAACCAGGGCTCTGCGCATCGCATGCTCAAGAAGCAAGCCGTTAAAGGCCCGGGCCTGCACTGCACTGCTGACCCCGCTGGCTTGGTAAAAGCGAATCCCTGAACGACCTGACGCCTTGACACTTTTCATCGCCAGGCTTGCCCGGACCAGCAAACCCTCCAAACTCGTTCCATCTCCAGGCCCCATGGCCACACCAATGCTGCAGCCGAGTTGAAAGCCAAAGTCTGTCAACTCAAAGGGCTCGACGATGGCGTGCAAAACACGCTGCCCAACTGCCTCAGCCGTCTGGGTATCTGCCTGACCGATCAACATGCCGAACTCATCGCCACCCAATCGATTCAAGGTGTCCAATGGGCCGATACAGGTTTTGAGCCGTTTTGCCACCTCCATCAGCACGCAGTCGCCAAAACCACGGCCTAGCGTGTCATTGATGTGTTTGAAATGATCTAAGTTAATCACCATCACAGCAAATGAGGCAGGGTTGCATAGGGCGTGAGAAAGAGCCGCCGACGCTTGGGCATCAAACACCTCACGGTTGGGCAAACCTGTCAGAGCGTCGATGCTTGACAAAGTGCCGATGAGTCGTTGTGCCTGCACACGCTCAGTGATATCTCTGAACGAAAACACCCGCCCAATCAGTCGTCCACTGTTGAGCTGGGGAAGCGTCTCACGCTCTAAAACCCGTCCGCTTTTCAGCGTGACGATGTTGGTGACACTGAATCGGGTGTTGTTATCAATGCGAGCCAGTTCACGCTCGTAGGCCTCGGGATCTGAAGTGCATTGGCGCATCCAAGCCAACAAAGCCTGATCATCACGTTTCAACATTAATTCTCGCGGTACAGACCACAGACTGGCAAACTGTTGATTGACATTGCGAATGTGCCCCGACACGTCGGTCACCATCAGGCCCTCAGCACCAGCGTCTAGAAGGGCTGCCAAATCAACCAACCGCTCTTGAAGCTGTTTTTCTATCTGCTGCTGCTCACTGCGATCATGCAAAACCACTAAAAAATAGCTTTGACCTGGGCCCAGATTGAGGTGTCGAACGCGCCGCAGCACCGGTATCGTCAAGCCATCAAATCGGCGAACCAACGTCTCAGACTCGATAGAAGGCACTTGAACACTGCCAGGATCAACGCCCAAATATGCCTCACCCACCTCATGCCAAAAAGCCATGTCTTCAGGTGAAGCGCACAACTCTTGGGCATGTCGACCTGTCAACTCCAATGGGTCGATCTGAAACAAAGTGCCTGCTGCCGCATTGGCAGCCACAACGCGCAAATTTTGAGCATTCACCAGCCACACAGCATCCAGCAACCCCTCAATCAACGAGCTGACAAGCGGTGGCGCTTCCAAAGACATGAGGGCGTGGGGATGACTCATGGTTTGAGGACTCCGGACTCAAGTGCATGTGAACGTACAGGCTCAAAAAAATAGGCCACCCGCTGACGGGGTGTCAAATAGGCCAGGGCCTCAGACGGCAGCGCCAGAGGTTTGCAGCTGCGCCGGATACTGAGCTCAGGGTGATCGATCAGGTCCAGGATCAAAGCCTCTTGGAGTGGCACCTTGGGGTCATACACCTGAAGGCGCGGGCGCAACGGACGGCCGCAGTGTACGCCGACGACCAATCCAAAACGACCATCATTGAGCTGCACGATCGAGCCCGCTGGATACACCCCCATCATTTTGATGAAAGCAGCCAGAATCACGGCATCATATTTTTCTTGTTGCAAAGCATAAATTTGAGCCACGGCCTCATGCGGCGTGACTGCTCGAGCCATCATGGGCGGGTTGCAAAGATTATCGTAACGGTTGACCAAAGCCACCACACGTGCCGCTCGACTCACGCGCTCCCCACTCAAGCAAGTCGGAAACCCCGTGCCGTCACTTAACTCGTGATGCTCAGCAACCACCAATCTGGCAAGCGGTGAAAGCCCCATTCTGCGTGCACGAGCCACACCATGCGTTACATGCGCCTCATAAGCGCGTTGCTCGGAGGGGCCAAAATGGCTCTCGCTGTGATGCACCCCTTGAGGCGCATCCAACTTCCCCATATCGTGCAATAACGCGCCGATCCCCATCTCGCACAACTCGCTTGCATCCCACCCCAACGAGCGGCCCAACAACAATGACAACAAAGCGACATTCACAGCATGGGCTGAGACCTTGTCGCCTGAGGCTTCAGTGAGCAGACGGATGCACAACTCTTGCTCGCCCAACATCTGACTCATGAGTTGGTGGCTGAGCTGGCGTGCTTGCTCAGCAGCACCCAGTGGATTGCTGGTGGTGAGCGCGGTCAATTTTTCGCAAGCTGACGTGGCGTTGGCAAAATGCCGCTCGCACACTTGCAAGCTTTCATTTTGCGCCGCCAGTTGAGCAAGAAAACGGGTCTGCTTGTTGAGCTCGTCGGACCCGGCGCTCAGCGTTGAGAAAGAGGCTTGCGACGCCTGATTAAGCTCGTTTTCAGCGCTGCCCCCGTCTCCTGGGAGCGAAGAATCAACCGCTGGCACATCACTGTCTTGGGGGCTCCAACGCACTCGTTTCAAACCCAGCCCGCGCAGGGTCAAAATTTGCTCTGGTGAGCTGATGCGAAAGTTTGACCTTGGAAACGGATGAGACATCCAGCCCAAATCCAGATGCACAAAAACACCGACCTGAAGGTCATCCACGTCGATGAACGGCAGAGTTTGAGTCTCTTTCATACGCCCCGGATCCTTGCAGACTAACACCCCGACCGACACAGACAGCCCATGGCCTAAAACGCCCTTAAACTGGATTGCCCGCAATTTTGTCAACTTGGGTGCATTAAAGTTCGAACCTCAGCCACAGCCACCATCACACTGTTTGATGGGTCAATTTTCAAACCGAGGCTGTGAAGTGAGCTCCGAAATTGAACCGTCATTTCGTAGCATCTTCTCGGGCCTGAAGGTCACCCCTATGCCCCTATGCCCTTATGCCCGTCGGAACTGAAGCTGGGTAGGGATCCAACGCGCAAGGCGCCCAACCCTTTGAACTGCACACACAGGCTCTAAACTCAGCAGCCTTTGGAGAGAATCGTCATGTCCTACGACTACAGCTCAGAATCGCAGCGCCTCGAACTGCCCAATCCTTACCGCGTACAAAACAAGCTTCTATGGTTTTGTGCCACACTTTTGGTTGCTGCTGGCGTATGCAGTTTGTGGTGGGCCAAAGAAGCGGTGCAAGCACAAAGTGTGCACTTGGCCGGTGCGCCCCTTTTGGCAGGCTTGATTATTTTGTGCGTTGGACTCACCTGTGCGGCGACTGCGGCGCAGCGCCTTCGATTTTTCTTCGGACGCAGCCGCCCTCAATCACTGGCTTCTGAGCTGCCCCCAGGCACCCATGGCAGCTCTCCAGAGGCTTTGAAGATCAAAGACTATCTACGCCAAGGGGCGCTCACCTTTGGCGAGCCTGAGGGGGCCATTCAAGGCGTGCTTTACCACGCAGTGCCCAACTTAATCACTGCACCTCAAACTCTGCAAATTTTGGCAAAACGCCATGTGTTCAACCTCGCTGCATTTTTGGCAACCGGTCTGAGTTTTATGTTTTCATGGTGGGTGTTTGGTACCCCGCAAACACGCATTTGGATTGGCGTGCTGTATTTTATTTTTGGTTCTGTAGTCTTGCTGCGCCCCTTATGGTCAAACACCCGTGCAGGCCTGAACCTATTTTCTCTGGTGGGTCTGATCGCCAGTGCGATTTTGGCGCCTGTGGTGGTGGGTTTGGCTGTGCCACTGTTGCCCAATTGGGGCACGGCATTCTCACTCAACACGCAAACCTTCGTGATGTTGGTCACCTCCTTGGCAGCTTGCATCTTGAGCATCATGGCTGTATTGGGTCAGCTGGCACAACAAACACCCAGCACCCACACCAGCATGAACCAGCAGCGTGTGTCAATGAATGCCCCGCCCTCCATGATGCTGGATGAACTCGACCGCATTTTGCAAAGCGAGTGGACAGAGCGCATTCCTAACCGCCGCTATGCCCGCACTGAGCCCTTGACCTCAGCGACAACGCCAAGTGCAAGCTTCAATGGCGAGCTGTTTGAAGAGTCTCAACCCCTGCCTCTGACAGGAACGGTAGCGCCAAGCTTTGCCTCAGCCCTGGGCAGCAGACACCATCGGGCACTGGTGCTGCTGGATGTTTACGCCACCGGCTTACTGATCACCTCAGCGGCCTTCACTTTATATTTTGTACAGCAGTTTGATCCCCTGGCCGGATGGGGGCAAGGGTGCTTTTCATTTCTGGGAAATTCGCTGATCTTGTCTGTTGTGGCCGGCTTTTGCTTCAAGGAAGCCAGCCGCCTATGGGGCCGCTTTGATTTTGAATCAGTCCTGACTTGGGTCGAGCTGACGGGCAACTATCAAACCTCGCGCATTGGAACGGGCAATCAATTCACCAGCCGCTTGAACACTCAAAATGACATCGTGCGCACAGAGTCGATGACGCTGCGAGTTTGGCGTGCGCGCATTGAGTCGGTGGTGTTTGGCAAAGATGCAGCGCGACAAATCACAGCCATGTTTTCCAGTGACCAAGAAGCGCAACGCTTGAGTCAACGACTGATCTCTTTTGCCCACGCACAGAGTGTATTGATCGCAACCGGCAGCCCAGAAGACCAGTCGCGTTTGCAAGCCTTGCAACTGGGCGAGCAAACCTTACTGGCTGACGCAGCGGGGGCAGCAGGCGCAACGCCATTGGGCCAAAACATGCCTGCCGCTTTGCTGGATGCTGCTCGCCAGGCCCCAGCCACGTTTTGCACAGCCTGCGGTCACAGAGGCAGCCCTGAAGCTAGATTTTGTGCCCGGTGCGGCCAATCACTGGCTTGAGACCGCCCCTAGTGTCGTGTCAAGGGGTGATGCCTGCCCAGCGCTTCAATCGCGGTGTGATGAAGCGATCAACTGATAAAAACCCAGGCCCCCAAAGCACCACCAAAGCCAGCAAGCTGCCCCAGAAAAAATGCTGCTGTAAAGCGGCGGCCGAAATTTCGCTCAAACTCACGACGGCAACCCCATTGATCACACTCAAACCCAAAGCAGCCACCCGGCTGCCTAAACCCACCAACAACAGCACGGGCAAAATTAGCTCACCCGCTGTAGCCGCATAAGCTGCCAACTCTGGAGGCAACACAGGCACCTGGTATTCATTTTCAAACAAGAGCAAAGTGGTCGACCAGTCAGCCAGCTTGGTGAGCCCGGCGGCAAAAAAAGCCTGCGCAACCACAGCCCTGGCGGCCAACTGAGCCAAAGGCTGCAAATACAGACTCCACTGAAGGGCCTCAAACCAGAGTTTAAGCATAGAAAAAATAGCATTCATCGATCAATGACCTCCAACTTAAAAGAGCGCTGCAAATTACAACAGCCCCTAAGACAAACCAAACCCAGCAGGTGCACTATGCCGACTGACTGCGGCCCACCACCCCTGTTGAATACCTTGCTGCAAACACGCGGCAAAATCAAAACCATCACCTGCCTGGCCCAAGGCTTGGCTGAGTGAGGCGCCCTGGAGCAGCGCTTGTAAAAATGGAACCTCTGCACCGCTCACCGCTCGCACCTGTGCTTTCCAACCGCTGCGCCAAACCCAGGCCGTCTGGGCGACCTGATCTTGCAAGGCTTGCATGGCAGGCCCCAAGCTGGGCAGCGCTGAAGTCTGTTGATGCACCTGCCAAAGAGTGACGATCGGCCACGTTGACTCGATCAGGGCGACCCCTGAAGACAACACACAGCCCAAATCTTGGGGATCAGCCTCACTCAAGGCATGAAAACTGCTCAAGTCAACTCTCACATCAGGCGCTGTCTCGGCCCGTATCAAGGCCCAATCAAGCCGAGCCACATCACTCAGATAAGGAACATCAGCCAATTGCGGGTCCTGCGCAACAAAAATCGGCAGCGCTTCGCCAAACCAACCCAGATCACCCTTGGCAGGCGGATACTGACGCCACAAAGCGCGCGCCATGAGGCCAAACGTTTCCTCACCAACCAAAGCCCTGACGGTGGGAAAGGCGTCAACCAGTGCGCGCTCTGCCGTGGCCCCGGCATGGGCAACATATGCAGCCAGCCCCCGTTGGGCTGAAGCCATGGCAAGGTCACACGATGAGCCCAAATGAGGCTGAACCCACCCCTTGAGCAAACTGCTGCCGCTGCCGCAAGCATGAATGGCTTGTAGCAACCGCTGCTGGCGCTCATGCTCCAACTGCAACTCAGGGGCCACTGTCACGCAGCCAACCCTTGTGCCAAGCTGATCCTTTGAGCCAGGCGTACTTCATCTAACAAAACATCCAACGCAGGCAAATCGGTATCCCACTCAACCAGGGTCGGCACCGCGCCCCAATGTCCAATGGCATGGGCATAGGCTTCCCAGACACAAGGGTGCACACGACGACCATGGTCATCAATGACAATGTCGCCCAAGTCATTGAAACCAGCGAGGTGAATCTCTGCCACATGCAAAGGATTGATGCCGTCAATCCAGGCTTTGGCGGTGCGTACCGGATCTTGCTGCGCATTCATAGCATTGACCACCAAGTTGTTGATGTCAACCAAAAGCCCACAGCCACTGCGCCGAGCCAGCTCGTTCAAAAAATCGGGCTCGAGCAAAGTATTGTCTGACCAGGCCAAATAGGCAGAAAGATTCTCAATGGCAATCGGTCTTTGTAGGCGATCTTGAACTTGAGTCACGTGACGCACCATGATCTCTAGAGAAGCCGGGGTAAACGCAATCGGAAGCAAGTCATTGCCATGCACGACAGCCCCCCCCTGAAGCAAAGGGGCGCGGGCAAAACAAGCATGATCTGACACGCGAACAGGGTCGATGCAAGCCACCAGCTTGGTGAGCTGATCAAGGTGCCAATCGTCTAAGCCCACTGCCGACCCCAAAGCCAGGCCCACCCCATGAAGACTCACAGGATAAGCCTGACGGACCTCTTGTAACAGCCCCAGCGCGGCACCCTCACCAAAAAAATTTTCGCAATGGACCTCTACGAACCCAAGCGCAGGGCGCCGGGTCATGAACTCGACATAATGCGGCTGGCGTAAACCAATGCCACCGCAAAATGGAGCAAAGGGTTTTGCGCTGGTCAGCATCAACTGAATATCAAGTGCTGCGTCAGCCGATCACTTAGCAGGCATTTTTTTCTTGGCATCGTCAGCAGTCATGCCTTTCATCGATGCGCAGGTGCCCTTGGCAACGTACTTCCACTCACCCGCATCGAGGTCGGCCTTGGACTGTCCGGCACAAGAGTGAGAACCACTGAGGTTGGCACAGTCGTTTTGACCAGCTTTGGCAATGCCATAACATTTTTCTTTTGCCTTTTCTTCGGCAGCAGCTACTGTGCCAACCAAGCCTAAAGCCAACACTGAAGAAAGAGCGGCTGAGAGAACGTAACGTTGGTTCATGAATTTTTCTCCGAAAATAAAAAGGATGCCAGATTGCCAACACGGCAAGCTCAGGCGTTTTCGTAACGTACAGCAAGACGATCTTACAACGGCGCTCTGTCTCTTCACACGGCATCTCATCAGAAAAACCCACACTGGACAGGAGGAAGCGCCTGTGAAAATCGGGCTACTGACGTTTTTGAACATCACACCCAGCCGCAAGGCTTGACCCATTCAAGCTGAAGATGTTGGCTGAGCAGCCTCAACAAGCTTCCAAGCCATCAATTCGCCGGCACGCAGCGGCGTCAAATGGGCCCGCCCAAAGGGCAGCTCTGCAGGCACAGTCCAGACCTCAGGCCTTAGCGTCACGTACTCAGTATTGGGAGGCAAGCCGTAAAAAGCCGGGCCATGCAAGCTGGCAAAGCCCTCCAACTTGTCCAGTGCATTCACTGCGGCAAATGCCTCGGTATAAAGCTCAAGTGCGCACAGCGCGGTGTAGCAACCTGCGCAACCACAGGCACTTTCTTTGGAGTGGGTTGGATGAGGCGCACTGTCGGTGCCCAAGAAAAAATGGGGGCTGCCACTTGTCGCCGCCAACGTGAGAGCCTGTCGATGAATCTCGCGCTTGAGCACTGGCAAGCAGTAAAAGTGAGGCCGAACACCCCCCACAAACAAAGCATTGCGGTTGTAGAGCAAATGGTGTGCCGTGATCGTGGCAGCGGTCAGGGGGCCAGCCTGGGCCACGTACTGAGCGGCATCTCGGGTGGTGATGTGCTCTAAAACAATTTTGAGCTCAGGAAAGTCCCGGCGCAAGGGAACAAGCTCGGTTTCAATAAACACCGCTTCGCGATCAAACACATCGATGTGAGAATCGGTGACCTCGCCATGCACCAGCAAAGGCAGACCTTGACGCTGCATGGCCTCCAAAGTTGGATAGGTTTTGCCCACCTGGGTGACGCCCGCTTGGCTGTTGGTTGTGGCCCCCGAGGGATAGAGCTTGACGCCGACCAACCCTGCCTCTTTGGCCCTTTGAATCTCATCAGGCGGCAGCTCATCAGTCAGATAGAGCGTCATGAGGGGCTCGAAGGTACGACCCTGGGCGTGCACGTCATCAGGGACGGCCTTCAAGATGCGCGCTTGATACGCCAGCGCTTGGGCTGTGGTGGTAATGGGCGGGCGCAAATTGGGCATGATCACTGCCCGACCAAATTGACGTGCGGTGTGAGGCACCACATCGAACAGCTCAGCCCCATCACGAACATGAAGGTGCCAGTCATCTGGGCGAATCAAGGTGACAGAGGAGCCTTGCATGTCAGCCACCTAAAAAATCTGAGACGCTGTCATGATGGCTGAGCCTGTACCTTTGTCGACGCAGACTCAGCCGGCAAATATGGACAAAAGCGCGACTCAATGGTTCAAAATTTTTGACAAAAAGTCTTTGGCTCGGGGTGAGCGTTCATCGGGTTTACCAAAAAAATCATCGCGAGTGCAATCTTCGACAATTTTTCCAGCGTCCATGAAGATGACACGGTGGCTCACCTTACGGGCAAAGCCCATTTCATGCGTGACACACATCATGGTCATGCCCTCGAGAGCCAGTTGCACCATCACATCCAAAACCTCACCCACCATCTCAGGGTCAAGTGCTGAAGTGGGCTCGTCAAACAGCATCACGATGGGGTCCATGCTCAAAGCGCGTGCAATCGCTACACGTTGCTGCTGACCGCCAGAAAGCTGGCCCGGAAACTTGTCTTTGTGCGCCATCAAACCCACACGCTCGAGCATCGCCAAACCACGTGTCATTGCATCGGTGGGGTTGCGGCCGAGCACCTTGATTTGGGCCAATGTCAGATTTTCTGTGACCGACAGATGCGGAAACAGCTCAAAGTGCTGAAACACCATGCCCACACGTGAGCGCAATTTTGGCAAATTGGTGGTGGGGCTGGCAATAGACACTCCATCAACGACAATGTCGCCCTTCTGAAAAGGCTCGAGCGCATTGACTGTTTTGATGAGGGTTGACTTGCCAGAACCCGAAGGACCACAAACAACCACCACCTCACCTTTTTTGATGGTGGTGGTGTTGTCAGTCAACACCTGGAAACTGCCATACCACTTAGAAACGTTCTTGATCTCAATCATGACTCAAAGCTCTCAATGAATGCTCAACGAATGATCTGAATTTTCTTTTGCAACTGGCGCACCATCATTGACAAGCTGAAGCAAATCACGAGGTAAATCAGAGCAGCGACCAAAATAACCTCAATGGGCCGATTGAACTGGCCACCCATCACCAACCAGCCCTTGAACAGGTCGTAGGCACCAATCACATAGACCAATGATGTGTCTTGAAACAAGATCACAGTTTGTGTCAGCAACACAGGCAACATATTGCGAAAAGCCTGGGGCAAAACGATGAACCTCATGCACTGGCCATAGGTCATGCCCACCGCGTAGCCTGCATTCACTTGGCCTGTAGAGACCGATTGAATCCCGGCTCGCATGATCTCAGCAAAGTAGGCTGCCTCGAACACAGTAAATGTCACCAGGGCTGACAACTCAACCCTGTACTTGACGCCGAAGTCTCCCCCAACAAAGGCATAAAACTCAGCAGGAATAAGCAAAAAAATGCCCAAAATGACCATCACCAAGGGGATAGAGCGGAAAGTGTCGACGTAAAAGCGTGCAGGCCAAACCAACAAAGGCTTGTTTGACAAGCGCATCAACGCCAACAACGTGCCAATGAACACCCCACCCACTGTGGCGCAAAGAGTCAGTACGATCGAGAAATAAAAACCTTGCAAGACATATCTGGAGACCACGTCCCAACTGAGGAATGCAAAATCAAGATTCATGACTTGCCCCCTAACAACAGGCCAGGAATTTGAATTCGCTTTTCAATCAGCTGGATCAGCTTGTTAACCGCAATGGTTGACACAACGTAAGGAAAGGTGGCCAAAACCAAAATCATGAGCGGCTTGGAGGTCTCCTCGACCGCTTGCAAAAAGAAAAAAGCCAACTCAACCGATATCACGGCATGAACTGCCGATGAATTTTTAACGATGTTCATTGATTCGCTAATGAGCGGTGGGATGACGATTCGAAACGCCCTTGGCAACAAGACATAACGGTAAGTTTGGGTCAAGGTGAGACCCATGGCCAAACCCGCATAACGCTGCCCTGTAGGCAAGGCGTCAATACCGGCTTTGACTTGCTCGGAGATGCGTGCAGAGGTGAAAAAGCCCAAGGCAAAAATCACCAAAATCACACCGTTGATCTTTTGAAACGCCGGGAAAAAAGCCGGCACGACGTGGTACCAAAGGAAAATCTGCACCAGCAGTGGGATGTTGCGAAAGAGTTCTGTCCAGACATTGCCGATGGCAGACCAAAACCGGCTCGGCGTGGTGCGCAAAATACCCATCATCGTGCCAAACAGCATTGCCACAAAAAATGCCAACACACTGACCGTCAGCGTCCATCCCCAAGCGGAGAGCCACCACTGAATGTAGGTGATGCCATCACCTCGATCTTGTGCGAGTGCCTGCCAATCCCAGGCGTGGGCCAGCCCATCCCAAATACTGTTCACAGCGTCTCCAAATACGGTCATGCATCATGACGACCGCAATGCGTCAGTGCAAAACCTTTATTTCTCATCGTAACGCAAACTCCCGCGAGATCATCGCGGGAGCTGTCAAGCGACCGAGCTATCGGCACCGCAAAGCGGCTTACTTCTTGGCGTATTCTTCTACAGGCTTGTCGTTGGGATTGGCCCACGCCTCTTTGGTGGCATCGCTAACAGGCAGATTCAGCGTGGTGTTGGCGGGAGGAATCGGCTGGACAAACCACTTGTCATACAGCTTGGCAATATCGCCTGACTTCATCATGGACTTGATGGAGGTGTCGACAGCCGTCTTGAAAGCGGGATCGTCTTTTCTCATCATGATGGCGATAGGCTCAACCGACAGCACCTCGCTGAGGATTTTGTAATCAGCAGGCGCCTTGGACTTAGAGATATTACCTGCCAAAATTTGTGAATCCATCACAAACGCGTCAGCGCGGCCAGACTCAAGCAACAAGAAGCTTTCAGCGTGGTCTTTGCCGAAAACCTCTTCAAAATTGACGCCGTTGGCACGCTCATGCTTGCGCAGCAATTGAACCGATGTGGTGCCTGAGGTGGTGGCCACTTTTTTGCCAGCAAGTTTATCGATGCTGCTGATGCCTGAGGCTGCCTTCACGGCGACCTTGACTTGCTCAACATAGGTCGTGACAGCAAAGGCAACGTCTTTTTGACGCGTGAGGTTGTTGGTGGTGGAGCCGCACTCAATATCAACGGTACCGTTTTGCACCAAGAGGGTTCGATTTTGCGATGTGACGGGCTGGTACTTGATCTCGAGGGGCTTTGACAAGGCCAGTTGCTTTTGCACATCAGCCAAAACACGTTGGCAAATTTCAACGTGGAAGCCCGTGTATTTGCCATCGCCTAAAGTGAAGCTCAGGGCACCAGAAGATTCACGCACGCCCATGGTGACGCTGCCAGACTCTTTGATTTTTTTCAGGGTGTCAGCGTGGGCCGCACCGAATGCCAAGATTGAGGCCAGAGCAAATAAGGTCTTCTTCATTCAAAAACTCCTTCAAGGGACGAGAAAAAAAGAAAAAACACAAGGATGGCGCAACAGAATTACGCGGGTCGCCGCACCAAAGACGACAGAAAAACAAGGCTGATGGCGTTTGAGCGCGGGAGCCATTCGACCCCTTCACCGCAAGCCGAATAATATGCCATAGAAACCACGAGCCGAAAATAGCGACTAACCCGAGGTCGAGGTCGAGGTCGAGCCAGTTTAGATTTTGCCGAGAAAATTCCACAATGCCTTTGCCGCGGGCTTGGTGTAGCGCGCGATTTCTGGCTTTTCGCGGTAAATGCGAATCTCCATGTCAAGCTCGAAGGTACCCACCGGTGAGGCCCTGACCAAGCGCTTGCTTTTGAGCTCTTTGAGCACCGAGCTGGCGGGAAGGAAAGCCAAACCATGCCCCTCCAAAGCCATGGCTTTGAGGCCCTCAGCCATGTCCGTCTCATAAAGAGAGTCAAGCTTGAGAGGAAACTGGGCTTGTTTGACGATGAGCTCAACCAAGCGACCCAGATAGGCTCCCCCGGCATAGCTCAGGTAAGGAATTTTCTCGCCAGTCGCTGGGCTCAGAGAAAACAGGGGACGACCCGCAGCGTCTGCCTTCGCGTACGCCACGAGGGTCTCGTGACCCAGGGTGAGCATTTCGTAGCGCTCAGGATTGAGCTGCAGGGGCTGAGAGGGGTGGTGGTAGGCAATAAGGAGGTCGCAGCTGGCTTCGGTGAGTCGAAGCACCGCGTCGTGAACGTTGAGCGCAATCAGGCGACTTTTGAACACACCAAAGCGCTGGCGCAAGTCCATCAGCCAATGGGGAAAGAACGTGAAAGCCAGTGAGTGGGGCACGGCAAAAGCCAGCATGTCTTGCCCGGCCGCCTGATGACCCCGCATCATGTTGCGCGTTGCTTGAAGAGCCCCGAGGATGTCAAGGGCCTGGGCATGCAGCGTCTCACCCGCCGGGGTCAAACGTGTCGGGTATAAGGACCGATCGACAAGGTCAATACCGGCCCAAGCTTCTAGCGCCTGGATACGGCGAGAAAAGGCAGGCTGGGTGACGTGACGCAACTGAGCAGAGCGTGAAAAACTGCGGGTTTCAGCCAAACTCACAAAATCTTCTAGCCATTTGGTTTCCATCTCAGGGCTCCGTTGATGCACCACTTTGCTGCAAGCGCCACATCTCAGCGTAGTGCCCAGCACGCATTAAAAGCTCGGCATGGGTGCCACGCTCGACGATGCAGCCCTGCTTCATGACCAGGATTTGATGGGCATCAACCACCGTGGACAACCGGTGGGCGATGACCAGTGTGGTCTTGTTTTGAGCCACACTTTGCAGCTCGGCTTGGATGGCGCGCTCATTGGCTGAATCCAGGGCCGAAGTCGCCTCATCAAAAATCAAAATGGGAGGGTTTTTGAGTAACGTGCGGGCAATGGCCACGCGCTGCTTTTCGCCACCCGAGAGCTTCAAACCGCGCTCGCCGACCAAGGTGGCATAAGCCTTGGGACTGGACTGAATGAAGTCGTGAATGTGGGCGGCTTGGGCCGCACGCTCAATGGCGGCTTGGTCAGCTTCGGTGCGGCCGTAGGCGATGTTGTAAGCCACCGTATCGTTGAACAGCACGGTGTCTTGCGGCACGATGCCCAGGGCTTGTCGCAGGCTGAGTTGAGTAACCTGACGGATGTCTTGACCATCGATTTGAATGCAACCTGAATCGACGTCATAAAAACGAAACAACAAACGCGCCAAGGTGCTCTTGCCTGAACCCGAGGGGCCAACAACAGCCACCGTTTGACCCGGAGGGATTTCAAAGCTGATGTCATGCAAAATGATGCGATCTGGTTCATAGGCAAAGCGCACGTTTTTAAATTGCACACCCCCGCCTGCGTGTTTGAGGGCCTGGGCGCTGGGGGCATCGGCCACCTCACGGTGCTCATTGAGCAACCCGAACATCTTCTCCATATCGATCATGGACTGCTTGATTTCGCGGTAAAGCACGCCCAAAAAATTCAGCGGGATATAGAGCTGGATCATTAATGCATTAACCAGAACCAAGTCGCCCAAGCTCATGTGCCCCTGAACCACCCCTAAGGTGGCCCGCCAAACGAGCAAGGTGACAGCGGTGGCGATGATGATGCTTTGACCCAGATTGAGCGCAGACAAGGAGGTCTGGGATTTGACCGCAGCCGCTTCAAATCGGCACAAGTTGTCGTCGTAACGCGCTTGCTCAAAAGGCTCGTTAGAGAAGTACTTAACCGTTTCGTAGTTGATCAGCGCATCAACGGCCTTGGTGTTGGCCCTTGAATCTTGCTCGTTCATGGCGCGGCGAAAACCAGTGCGCCATTCGGTCACGGTGACCGTGAAAACAATATAGAGCACCAAGGCGATGAGGGTGATGCCGACAAACCAGCCATCAAGTTGGGTGGCCAGCAGAGCCATGACCATGCCAATTTCTACCAACGTAGGCAAGATGTTGTAAACAAAATAGTTCATCAGCGACTGGATAGCCCGAGAGCCCCGCTCCATATCGCGCGAGACGCCGCCAGTTTGTCGCGCAAGGTGAAAGCGCAAACTCAGTGAGAGCAGGTGATTGAAGGTCTCGAGCGAAACTTGACGGGCAATGCGCGCCGCCACAGGGTAAAAGACAAACTCACGCAGCTCGGTAAAGAGGGTGACTGAAAGACGCAAAGCGCCATAAGCCAGCACCCCAGCCACCGGAACCACAAGCACCGCACGAGGGTCCCCCTGGTTCAAAGACAAAACGTCAACAATGTGCTTGAGAACCCATGGCACAGCAACGTTGGCAAGTTTGGCAACGATCAAACATGACAAGGCCAGCAACACACGCCAACGCCAACGCCACAAATAGGGAGCCAGACGGTGCCATGTCGACACCAAGGTGGCCTTGGCGAGCGCAGAATCAGCATCTGCTGGGTCGGCAACAGCCTGGGTGCGTAAAGAAGGAAGCAACATGAAAGAATGGGGCTGTTCATTGAAAGGTCACCAATATGCCCCAGAACGACACCCCTGGTTCACACTTTGCGCCGGATGACCGACATTTGGTGATGAGGGTCATCCCAATGCCTGCAGACTCAAATGCGCATGGCGATATTTTTGGCGGTTGGATCATGGCGCAGGTCGACTTGGCGGGGTCTGTGCTGCCAACCCGCTTGTCCAAGGGACGTGTCGCCACGGTGGCAGTCAACCAGTTTGTGTTCAAGCAACCCGTGGCCGTGGGCGAGTTATTGAGCTTTTATGCCCAAGTTGATCGAATCGGCACGACGTCGATCACCGTGCGAGTTGAAGTCTATGCTGAACGAAACCCGGCCAATCCAGAGATTGTGAAAGTCACTGAAGCCAGCTTGACGTATGTAGCGATTGATTCGATGGGCAAGCCGCGCCCCGTGCCACGTTGAGTGCAGCAGTGCATCACCCCACACCCCACACTCAAACTCTTTCAAAGATACCTGCTGCCCCCTGCCCCGTGCCCACGCACATGGTGACCATGCCGTAATGGAGTTGATGACGCTTGAGCGCATGGATGAGTGTGGTGGCACGAATGGCGCCAGTGGCTCCCAGCGGGTGTCCCAGAGCAATTGCGCCACCCATGGGGTTGACTTTGGCGGGCTCAAGCCCAAGTGTGTTGAGCACGGCCAGAGATTGGGCTGCAAAGGCTTCATTGAGCTCAATCCAGTCCAGCTGAGACTGCTGGAGTCCAGCGCTGCGCAAGGCCGCCGGAATGGCCTCGATGGGGCCAATGCCCATGACTTCAGGGCGCACCCCCCGACTGGCGAAGCTGACAAATCGGGCCAGCGGCTGAAGATTGAAACGCTTGACAACCCGCTCGCTGGCCAAAATCAAAGCCCCAGCACCATCGCTGGTTTGGGAGCTGTTGCCCGCCGTCACACTGCCCAGGCCAGTGGGCTGGCCAGTGGGCGTCTTGGGTGCCGCAAAAACTGGCTGAAGTTGGGCCAGGCTTTGCAGGCTCGTGTCTGCGCGCGGACCTTCGTCAAGATGGACGGTGCGGTTGCGGGCGCTTGGCTGACCTAGGGCCAAATCAGGAAAGCGATCCATGATGTCAATGGGCGTGATCTCGTCACTGAAGTCACCCGCCTGCTGAGCACGCAGGGCCTTAAGATGAGACTGCAAAGCAAACTCATCTTGCGCCTCACGACCAATCTGCCATTGCTGAGCAACTTTTTCTGCAGTCAACCCCATGCCATAAGCGATGCCAATGTTGTCGTCATGCATCATGACGTGGGGATTGAAGGAGGGGCGACCGCCCCCCAAAGGCACCATGCTCATGGACTCGGCCCCCCCAGCGATCATCACCTCGGCCTCACCCACGCGGATACGGTCAGCCGCCATTTGAATGGCTGTCAGACCGGAGGCGCAAAAGCGATTCACGGTGACCCCTCCCACCGAATGCGGCAGGCCCGCTAAAGCCACGGCAATGCGCGCCATATTCATGCCCTGCTCACCCTCGGGAAATGCACAACCAATGATCGCATCTTCAATGGCTTGGGGGTCCAGCGATGGAACTTGCTTGAGCGCTCCCTGAATCGCTGCGATCAACAAGTCATCTGGCCGGGTATTTCGAAAACAGCCTCGGCCTGACTTACCAATGGGAGTGCGGGTGGCGGCGACAATGTAAGCGTCCTGCAAGATTTTGCTCATAGGAAGAATCATCCTTGGGTGTTCGAGGGGGACCGTGGGACGGCGAAAGGCTCAATTTCTCACAGGCTTACCTGTTTGCAGCATCCCCATGATGCGCTCTTGCGACTTGGGGTGAGCCAGCAAGCTGCAGAAGTGCTTGCGCTCTAAGCTCAGGAGGTAATCTTCGGTCACGAGTGAGCCTGGGTCGACGTCGCCACCGCAAAGCACTTCTGCAATCAAGGATGCAACGTGAAAGTCGTGGGCAGTGATGAAGCCACCGTCACGCATGTTGATCAGTTGCGCTTGAAATGTAGCCAGAGCGTTGCGGCCCGCCACGGCAAAGGGCCTGGGTACTGGTGGGCGGTAGCCGCTGTCAAACAGAGCATGCGCTTGGCGCTGGGCGATAAAGAGAAGCTCGTCTTTATGGGGGACGATGACGTCGCTCTCAAGCAAATAGCCCAGCCTGCGGCTGTCGATAGCCCCCGTCCCCACTACGGCTGTGGCGGCATGAGTGAAGCTGTCTTTAAGACAACTGAGCAAATCAGCAGAGGTCAGTGCGCGCTGTGCTGCACGGCGTGCCATGTAGGTCAAGCCCCCTGCCCCTGGCAACAAACCAATGCCAGCCTCAACCAAGCCAAAGTAACTTTCCATGGCGGCCACGCGCTGAGCGCAGTACAAGGCCAGCTCGCACCCCCCCCCCAAAGCCAGGCCGCGCACCGCCGCCACCACAGGCACACTGGCATAACGCACACTGAGCATCAGATCTTGAAGATTTTTTTCTTCAGGCTCAATGCCCTTGGCGCCCAATTTCATAAAGTCTGGTAACAAGGCTTCAAGGTTGGCCCCCGCCGAAAAAATATCATCTGGCGACCAAATCACGAGGCCTTTGTAACCACTCTCGGCCAAATCAACTGCACTCCTGAGGCCATCAGTGACTTGACGACTGATGAGGTGAAGTTTGGCAGTGATGCTGGCGATGAGAACTTCGCCGTCGAGTGTCCAGACGCGGAGTTCGCCATTTTTGAAAACCTCGGTGCCCGCTTGAAGGGCAGGCACCGCCCCACTGCCCATCACGACCTCTGGAAAAAGCTGGCGTTGGTAAACGGGCAAGGCGCTCACCGGGATGTAGCGTTGTTGCGCTGCGCTCCAAGAACCCTCAGGGGTGTGCACCCCCTGACTGGACACCGGCGATTGAAAGACCCAGTCTGGCAGGGGGGCACTGCACAGCGCTTTGCCTGCGTTGATGTCATCAACAATCCATTGGGCAACGCTGGCCCAGCCGGCTTCTTGCCAGAGCTCAAAGGGCCCCTGGGTGTTGCCGAAGCCCCAACGCATGGCGAAGTCAATGTCTCGTGCGGTATCGGCAATCTGGGCCAAATGAACGGCGCAATAATGAAAACTGTCTCGCAGAACCGCCCACAAAAATTGGGCTTGGGGATTGCCAGATTCGCGCAAGAGTTTGAGCCGTTCAGCGGCTGGCTTTTTGAGAATGCGTGAGACGATCTCATCCGCTTTGCCATCAGCTGGCACATAGTCTTTGAGCGCCGCATCAAAGCGCAAGATGTCTTTGCCCACCTTTTTAAAGTAGCCAGCCCCTGATTTCTGGCCCAAGGCGCCCGCCTGAATCAATTGACTCAACACGGCAGGCGTGGCATAGGTGCTGTAGAAAGGATCATGGGCTTGGTCAGGCCCTAGCTGATCTTGCAAAGTTTTGATCACATGGGCCATGGTGTCCAGACCCACGACGTCGGCCGTGCGAAAGGTTGCCGAGCTGGCTCGGCCCAGCTTTTTACCTGTCAGGTCATCCACCACATCAGCGTTCAAAGCAAATTTTTCAGCCTCGATCAAAGTGGCCAACATGCCCGCAATGCCCACACGATTGGCGATAAAGTTGGGGGTGTCTTTGGCCCTCACGACAGATTTTCCGAGCGTTGTGGTGACAAAAGCCTCCAACTGATCCAACACCTCGCCCTGAGTACTGGGCGCAGGGATCAGCTCGACCAAACTCATGTAGCGTGGCGGATTAAAAAAATGCACGCCACAAAACCGGGGGCGCAGCGCCTGCGGCAGCACGGCGGCCAGTTGCGTGATGCTCAAGCCCGAGGTGTTGCTGGCAACAATGGCGCGCGCTGACACATGGGGCGCTATTCGCTGATAGAGCGCGAGTTTCCAGTCCATGCGCTCGGCAATGGCTTCAATGATGAGATCACAATCGCTCAGCCAATCAAGGTTCTCGTCGTAATTGGCCGCCTGAATCAGCGCGGCCCCCTCAGGCACCCCCAAGGGCGCAGGTTTAAGCTTTTTGAGCCCGTCTATAGCCTTTTGTGCCACCGCGCTTCGGGGGCCTTCTTTGGCTGCCAAATCAAACAACAGCACAGGCACATTCGCATTGACAAGATGGGCCGCAATCTGCGCGCCCATCACACCAGCGCCCAAAATGGCGACTTGGCGGACGTTGAATCGATTCATGGTTGAGATCCTTGCTGGATGGAACGGTGAACAACAGCTTGGCTTGGCATTGGCCTGGGGACGAGCAGGGCGTTTTCTCGATGGGCTTAAAACAGATTCTCGTCCATGCCCATCAGGGGCGCCGACCCAGCGCGCGCTGAGCGGATCAAGCCAGCGGTCTCTGGCAACAGCTTGGCAAAGTAAAAACGGGCTGTCGCCAGTTTGGCACGATAGAACGGGTCTGTCTGACCACGGGCCTGCTGGGTCAGCGCCACTTGGGCCATGCGGGCCCACAAATAAGCAAACACCAAGTGGCCCACAACGCGCAGGTAATCGACGGCAGCGGCACCCACTTCATCGGGATTTTGAAGGGCCTTGAAACCAAGCTCAGTGGTCAGTTTGGTCACCTTGTCGCCTAAATCAGCCAATGGGTTGATGAACTCTTGCATCGCTTCATTGACCCCTTCGTCGTCAATGAACTGGGTGATGCGGCGCCCCAATTTTTTGAGCTTGGTGCCGTTGTCACCCAAAATTTTGCGCCCCAGCAGGTCTAGCGATTGGATCGTGTTGGTACCCTCATAAATCATGTTGATGCGAGCATCGCGAACGTATTGCTCCATGCCCCACTCGGTGATGTACCCGTGCCCCCCAAAGACCTGAAGACAGTGAGAGGTTGCAATCCAAGCGTTGTCGGTCAAAAACGCTTTCACAATGGGCGTGAGCAAGGCAACTTCTTCAGCAGCATCGCGGCGCACAGCTTCATCAGGGTGGTGGCGCTCTTTGTCAACCAACAAGGCGGTATAGATGGCTAAAGCGCGCCCGCCTTCGGCATAGGCTCGCGCAGTAAGCAGCATTTTGCGCACATCGGGGTGGTTAATGATGGGGTCAGCCGCTTTATCGCGTGCCTTGATACCGGTCAATGAGCGCATTTGCAAACGGTCTTTTGCATAGATCACCGCATTTTGATAGGCCACCTCGGTCAAGCCCAAAGATTGAATGCCCACCCCCAAGCGCGCCGTGTTCATCATGACAAACATCGATGCCAAACCCCGGTGAGGCTCGCCAACCAAGCTGCCTACGGCCCCGTCAAGGTTCATTTGACAGGTGGCATTGCCGTGAATGCCCATTTTGTGTTCTAAGGCGCCACAAAAAATAGCGTTGCGCGCGCCCATGCTGCCATCAGCATTGACCAAGAACTTGGGCACCACAAAGAGCGAAATCCCCTTCGAGCCTGCAGGCGCTTGAGGCAGCCGAGCCAACACGAGGTGCACGATGTTGGTACTGAGGTCGTGCTCGCCAGCCGAAATAAATATTTTTTGGCCAGTGAGGCGAAAGCTGCCATCTGCTTGCGGCTCTGCTTTGGTGCGCAACAAGCCCAGGTCGGTACCACAGTGAGATTCGGTCAGGCACATGGTGCCTGTCCAATCGCCCCTTGTCAGCGGCGCGAGGTAGATGGATTTTTGCTCTGCGGTGCCGTGCGCATGCAAACACTCATAGGCCCCGTGAGACAAGCCCGGGTACATCGTCCAAGCTTGATTTGCACTGTTCAAAAACTCATACAAAATCTGGTTGACCGAGATGGGCAGCCCCTGCCCTTGGAACGACAGATCGCAACTCAGCGAGGGCCAGCCAGCCTCAACAAACTTGGCATAAGCTGACTTGAAGCCCGAAGGCGGCGTCACCTCATGAGTAGCTGGATCGAGCCGGCAACCCTGGGCATCGCCCGTCATGTTCAACGGAAATACAACGCCTGAAGCAAATTTACCGCCCCTTTTCAGCACGGCATTGACGGTATCAGCGTCCAAATCAGCAAAAGGGGGCATGCCCTGGAGCTCGGTCACTGCGTCAAATAACTCATGCAACACAAACTGAACATCACGCAACGGGGGGGCGTACTGTGGCATACCGAGCTCCTGGTTGGAACGTAAGCAATCAGAGCCATCTTCAGGCTCGCACCCTACACCTATACCGATCCAACCTGAAGATGCTGGGTTTAATGGGTATAAGCATTGAATACGGCAGATAGCGATGGGGTCAAGCTATTTTGACCATGATTCTCATTCATGGGAATGACGGGTTTACCAATTGGGCTCAAAGGGAACCTATTGGCGTCGAAATGCCCACTTGAGAGATAGATAGGGTTGCGGTACGCTTGTGAGAAGGAGCTTGCACGTGGACGTTTTACAACTCGACATGTCGGGCCGCCCTCAAGCCTGGATTTCTTCTCAGGAGGCGGCCACACTCTATGCCAGCAATAGCATTGCTTGGACTCTGGGCGAAGCCGTCGTCACGCTCAGAGGTGGCATTCAGCGCTGCACCGGCATGCAATCTTTGATTTTGGTGCACCCCATTGTGGCGGTACACGGGGCGATCCCCAGCCGCGCTTGGCGCCAAACCCCTGCATTGACCAACCCCAAAATGTTTTCCCGTGACCGGCATGTTTGCGCCTACTGCGGCTCGCATGAGCACGCCGACAACCTGACGCGGGAGCACATCATCCCCACATCGCGCGGTGGGGCCGATAGCTGGATGAATTGCATCAGCGCCTGCCGCAGTTGCAATGGTCATAAAGCCAACAGGCTGCCCCAAGAGGCGCGCATGACTTTGCTGTACTTGCCTTATGTGCCCAATTTGTACGAAGACATGATTTTGCGGGGACGACGCATTTTGGCTGACCAGATGGAGTTTTTACTGGCCAGCGTGCCCATCACCAGCCGCTTGCACGACTGATTTCAGGGTGACTGAGCCAGACGCTGAGTCAATGTCAGCACACGGTCATCCACCCCGCTGACCAAGGGGCCTGACGAGGCCCGCTGAATCAGTTGTTGCAAGGTTGCACGCAGCGGAAGCACGGGGCCAAAAAAAAGCACCTGCTGCGATTGCTCTGCGTCAAAGCTGCTCACTTTGTGAGCAATCAACAAGGTTGGAAAGTCTTCAATGTCCAAAACGCCAAGCAGTTCGGCCTCGTCTTCAATGTCAACCCAGACAAAATCGGCGCGACCCAAAAATTCTGCCTGAAGACCCTCAAACACCGAGCGGTAATCACGGCAGGTGCTGCACCACGCAGCGCACAAACAAGCCACCAGCAACAAAGGCGCTGGTTCACAAGGCTGGGAAAGAGTCACGGCACGTTGGATTGACTGGGGCTGAGAAAATAACCGGGGTGCACGACATGGGGCAAGGCCAAAGAGATGAGGGTAAAGATACAACCATTCAATCTGAAAATAGCAGATTGATCAATCATTGAGCGAAGGAATACCACTTCGGGTTTCACAGGCAACAGTAGCAGAGACTGCACCCACCCCAAATGCCAACGCCACACTGTACGACTGCGTACAGACCCAATTTGCCCAAACAAACAAGCTGGCCAAACCGTCTACTTTATTGAAAGTGAACCATGAAGACCTACAGCCAGTTGCAACACGACGTGCGCTCAAAGCTCCAGTGGGAGCAATCAATTTACAAGACGCATACCCAAGCGTGCGGCATCAACGATCCCATTGCGCAGACGAAAGCTGTGTCTGCCAAAGCCGTGAAGCTAGACATTGAAGCGGCCCTCAAACGCAAAGCCATTGCCAATGCAAAGAAAATCCATGTTGAAGTGCTCGGCAATGACGTCACCCTCACGGGCAAGGTGCCCACTTGGGCGGATCGCGAGGCCGCCAGCAATTCGGCCTGGGAGAACCCCGGCGTGCGCAAAGTGCACGACCACATGACTCAGGCGTTTTAGTAGCGTCGAGAACTGGCGGCAAATGCCGCCCAGCTTAGCTGGTTCATGGATGCCCATCCAACCTGAAGACGCTGTGTTGGTAGTTGCCAGCTTATTCAACTGCCCGATTGCAAGCTCAGTCAAGACCAGCGCTTATTCGCAGCTTTTTGCCAACCACTGGCTCTGCGGTGCCATCCTGCTGTCTGCAGCGCTGCAAGCAGCCGTTGTGCAGACCCACTGGCTGAATCTGGCTTTTGAGACCGTGCCGCTGACACTTCAACAGTGGGCCACCTGCCTGGTCATGGGCAATGACATTCTACGGTTCAGCGAGTTGCGAAAATAGCTGGCCCGCACCGAGTGTGAATAACCGATGTGCAACCAGCCCTGATGCAAAGAAAAGTTCAAATTCACAATGCACCGTGAACTCATTTTCTGTAGCCAGAAACTGGAGTTACCTTTTTCAAGGTAACTCATCGAGAGTGCCTACCGCCTCTGAAAGCTTTCGCTTTCATTTGAAGTGATCACATTATTTTCGCAAGACCAAATTCATAAAACTATCAAGCTCAGCTTTGCTAGATGCAGGCGTCGTGTGAATACTCACACGACCCAATGGACGCAGATGAAGTCGGCTTCAAACCTATTTCACCCCAAAGTGCCTAATAATGCCTGCTTTCAAGGCCAAATCGAGTGCCACCCGCACCACAATAACCTTGGTACAAAACTCACAATGACTTACAAAAAAATACCATTTACCCATGAAATTCACCAATGAGGCTGGTACTAACTACCCTCATGAACTCATAAATATTACACACCAGCGCCAACTGAAAAATATCAGATCAAATACAAACGTCGAATGAATGATAAATTAATTCAAATCGTGTTCCTTGATTGGCATTTTTTTGAGCACAACTGAAGCCAATTTTTTGTTTGTCAGGATGCAGTATGAATTCAAACAAGTCATTGTCTTTACAAACCTGCCCTGAGACATTCAGCGGCATTCGCCAGTTTCAGCTTTATAAAGCGATACGCTGGCCCCTAAGTAGCATCGTTCTTGCTGCGCTCACAGCCTGCGGTGGTGGTGGTGGTAAAACTAACAGCGCCCCTGAACTGCCCCAGTCAGCCAGTCTGGCCGCGGCTGAATCTGCACCAGTCCAGACGACTCCAATACCTGCGATCCTTACTGCCCCTGCCCCTGCCCCTGCCCCTGCCCCTGCCCCTGCCCCTGCACCTGCACCTGCACCTGCACCTGCACCTGCACCTGCACCTGCACCTGCACCTGCACCTGCACCTGCACCTGCACCTGCACCTGCACCTGCA
>JANMEO010000101.1:0-8239 GCA_031376995.1 Burkholderiales bacterium | reverse complement strand
CCAGCGCGACCTGCCTCCGACTTTGTCGTGCGGGAGGTCGCGCTGGCTCGTGCTGTACGATGCGCCTGGCCTCGATCGCAAGGCGGGGTAGTAACCCATCTTCGGTGACCTTCTGCGCCACGATTGAGATCGCCCACCCTGATCTTTCTCAGCCGCCTGAACGAACTGGCCTGCATGGCTGTGGGCACCGCAGATGGCCCTTCAATCCCTTTGACGACACCGCATCTTCAGGTTGGATGGGTATAGATCGCTGTTTCATGTAACTGCTTGCTCTGTTTCAAGGTAAAGAAAAAATGGAAAAACTGCTCTCAAGAGTCGGGGCGCTGCTCTACGGCATGAGGTTCACCATGCTGTTCTTTTATGTGGGTCTGGTAACGATCATTTTTGGCATTCTGGGAAAGTTCCTGCTGGAAACTTACAAGCTGATGAACACCTTGCTGTTTGGCGGGATCGAAAAAATCGACCTGATCATCAAGGTGCTTGAACTGGTGGATATGACGATGGTGGCGCAGCTTGTTTGGGTTGTGGCGCTGGCGGGTGTATCGCTCTTCGTGACCACTGGACACTTTGACAAAGAGGACATGAAAAAGCCTGACTGGCTGGACCACGTCAATACCTACAACCTCAAGTTGAAACTGGCATTCGCGATCATCTCCATTTCAGGCGTTCATGCGTTAAAGACTTACTTGAGTGGCGACCTGTCGTTGGAAAACATACAGGTCGTGACGATGGTGGCCGTCATTCACTTCACTTTCGTACTTACTGCCATAGGAATCTCCTTTGCAGAACGGTTGACGCGGGAAAAGGCATAAAGGGGTCTGATACCCCTCGGAACTGAAGATGCTGTGTTGGGCAAAAAGCGTGAATTGAATGGATGCGAGGCTTAGCGATGCAAAAAACCAAGAGCGCTTTGTTTGCAAGCTTCCAGAATCGTCGCGCCTCCCACGATTCGTTCCACCAGCCCCTGGCGACTCGCTCATTTGAACAGCCCCTGCGGGGTACGCGAGTTGACCACAACGGAAACTGACGCGCTGCATGTGGGCAGACCCTTCAGGCCTGCCCACATGCAGCTTGCCCAACCAGATTGAAATCAAGCTCTAAACTCCCTCCTTTCAACCCTTTCAACCCTTTCAACCCCTTCAACTCGCGCAACACAAACACTCAACTCAACGCTGCTCAGGCTCGTGCCCGAATGAAAAAATATCCTCTCTGACAATGCCCCATGACCCCGAAAATACTCGAGAAATTGCGTTTTATGGTGGGCCCAAGTCACGTTAGAACAGATGCTGACAGCCTATTAACCTGGGGGTGCGACTGGACCAAAAACTACACCCCCTGCCCCAGCGCGATTGTGTTTCCAGCCAGTACCGAAGAGGTGCAGTCGATTGTTCATTTAGCCAATACAGAAAAAATTGCCCTTGTGCCTTCAGGCGGGCGCACTGGCTTGTCCGCTGGTGCGGTGGCGGCGCATGGTGAGGTTGTTATCAGCTTTGATCGCATGAACAAAGTGCTTGATTTTTTTCCGGATGATCGCATGGTGCAGGTGCAGGCTGGGGTGGTAACCCAGCAATTACAGCAGTATGCAGATGAGCACGGTCTGTATTACCCAGTTGATTTCGCATCAGCAGGCTCCAGCCAAATAGGGGGCAATATTGGTACGAATGCTGGTGGCATCAAAGTCATACGTTACGGCATGACCCGTGCTTGGGTCATGGGTTTGACAGTGGTTACAGGCAAAGGTGATGTGTTGAATTTGAATAATGGCATGGCAAAAAATGCGACGGGTTATGACTTGCGCCATTTGTTTATTGGGGCAGAGGGGACACTAGGGTTCATTACGGAAGCACAGATCAAGCTTGAGCGAAAGCCGCGCGACTCGCGCGTGTTGGTGCTGGGCATCCCGGACTTCCGTTCGATCATGCAAGTTCTTGCCGCGTTTCGGGCCGTGCTGGACTTGACCGCATTTGAGTTTTTCTCGGAGCTGGCGGTTGTAAAAGTCATTGCCAGTGGCGATGTCGCCCGGCCATTTGCAGAAATCATGCCGTTTTATGTGCTGCTGGAGTTTGAGGCCGCGTCCCCCGCCATAGAAGAACAAGCGATGCAGGTCTTTGAAGCGTGTATGGATGCGGGATGGGTGCTGAATGGGGTGATGAGCCAAAGCGAAGCTCAAGCCCGCAGTCTTTGGCGGTTACGTGAAGACATCTCGGAGACGATTTCAAAATTCACCCCCTACAAAAACGATGTTTCAGTGTTGATTTCTCATATCCCAGCGTTCATTGCTGATATAGATGCAATTGTCCAGGCCAAATACCCAGACTTTGAGATTATTTGGTTTGGCCACATTGGCGATGGCAACTTGCATTTGAATATTCTTAAACCGGCGGATTCAAGCAGGGAAGCGTTTTTTGCGAAGTGCCATGCCGTGAACCAATCCGTATTTGAAACCGTCCAAAAATACGGTGGCTCCATTTCTGCAGAACACGGTGTCGGCATGACCAAAAAGCCTTATTTGGCCTTCACCCGCCCGCCGGAAGAAATCGCATACTTGCAGGCAATCAAGCGGATTTTTGACCCTAATAATATTATCAATCCAGGGAAAATTTTTGATCTCGATTAGCCCCCTCGACAATGAAGATGCTGCGTCCATGAGTCGTTTGGGCAGTGAGGATGGGTAAATCCCCTAAAATCGCCGGTTATGAATGCACGTTTTTTTGACAGCCGCCACCTCGATGTATTGGCTTTTGCTGAGCATGCTGGCCATTTGGAAGGCGAGCTGCCCCTCGCCTCGATGCAGCGCCTGCAGGCGCTTTGTGTTTCTGAGGCCTTACCAAGCGATGCTCTGAAGGTGAGCTGGCAGGCTTGGGGCCTATCAGAGCAGGCGCGGGGTCAAAAGCATATTTTTCTACATCTGCAGGCCAGTGCCACCTTGGCCATGACCTGCCAACGTTGTCTGGCTCCGTTGCCAGTGAATGTCGAGGTGGATCGTCAACTTCGATTTGTGGCAGGCGACGATGCCGCCGCCGCAGAAGATGCCGAGAGTGAAGACGACGTGTTGGCGTTGACCGCGTCGTTGAATTTGCCTTTTCTGATTGAAGATGAGATGGTCATGGCCTTACCTTGGGTGCCACGCCATGAGGTGTGCCCCCACCCACTGCCTTTGCCTGCTGATGTTCAGGATGCAGCTCAAGAGCAACCTCATCCTTTTGCCGCTTTGGCGCAGCTCAAAAATCCCCCAGATCGCTAGGGGTCCCTCGGTCTATGGTTCAAGGTCAAGCCAGCAAGCCAGCATGATCACGCCAAATGTCGCGAGAATGCGCAGCACATCTTTTTTTGTTGGATTGTTCACTGACCCTCATCGTCAGTGCCCATGTAGATAACCTCATCGTTAGGGAAATTGGCCCATGCCCTATTTGTTACCTCGTCTGGTTTGGGCGCAGTTGCCCTCGTTGCTTGTATTGGGGGGGGTTCTCAGCGGCAGTGAGCTGGCCCGGGGGCAAGTGGCTGAGCCAGCCATCAAAGCACCCTCAGTGGCTGCTGTGGCGGTCGACGTGGCCCCATGGATGCAGCTCAGCGTGCAGCCAGAGCGTGAGGCCTCGGCCACGGTCCAAGCACGCAATGTGTCGCGGCTGGCCACCGAGGTGAGTGCCACTGTGCTGCGCTGGACTGCCGACGTGGGAGCGACGGTGCGTGCGGGGGAGGTTTTGGTTCAGCTGGAAACTCGCGACTACGCCTTGGCGGTGCAGCGCGCGCAAGCCGCTTTGGATGCGGCGCAAACTCGGTGGGCCTTGGCACAAGCTCAATTGCAGCGCTCGAAAGACTTGGTTGTTCAGGGGTTTTTATCTCAAGAGGCCTTGTCCCAGCGTGAGAGTGAGGTCGCATTGGCGCACACTGAGGTGCGCAGCAACCAGGCGCAGTTGGCCACGGCTGCACGCCAACTGAGTAAAACCACGCTGCGAGCGCCGTTTGCAGGCACGGTCACTGAGCGCTTGGCCCAAGTGGGTGAAGCGGTGCTGGCAGGTACCGTCCTGATGGTGCTGAGTGAAGACCGGGCGGCCGAGCTGCAGGCTGTACTTAACCCCGCTGACGTCGCAGGCCTGCGTCAAGCCAAGCCTGAGTTTGAAACTGCGGGCCGCCGCTACCCAGTTCGGCTGTTGCGTGTGGGGGGGGTGTTGAGTGCGCCCGCTCGCACTCAAAGCGCCCGACTGGGGTTTGACCCTTCGGTCACAGACATGCCGCCTGCAGGCAGCAGCGGCACTTTGCGTTGGCGTGACACCCAGGCCCATTGGCCTGGCAGCTTGCTGGTGCGCCGTGGCACCGAGTTGGGGGTCTTTGTTCAAGAGGGCCCCGCCGCGTCAGCGCGGGCGCGATTTGTGGCGCTATCGGGTGCTCAGGAAGGCCGTGCGGTGCCGGTGACCCCAGCCCTGAAGGCTTCATTGGGCGAGCGTGCTTTATTGGTCGTGCGTGGGCAGGCGGCCCTCCAAGACGGCATGGCAATCAAACCCATGGCTTTGCCACGCTGAACCATCGGAAATCCTCATGTCTTTCACCCGCAAGCTTCTCACCAACACGCCGTTGGCCAATATTGCCTTTGTTGTGGTCTTGGGCTTGGGTTGGTGGAGCTATGTCTCAATGCCTCGAGAGCAAGATCCAGAAATTAACTTTAACTGGGTCAGTGTGACAGCGGTATTGCCCGGGGCAACCGCCGAAGATGTCGAGCAGCTGATCACGAACCCCTTAGAAGACGCCATCAAGGGCGTGGCTGATGTGCGTTTTGTGACGTCCAGCTCACGCGAAAATGTATCCAGCTTGTTGGTGCGGTTTCGAGAGACCGGTGAGCGCACCTTTGACAAACGCATGGCCGACCTTCGCCGTGAAATTCAAAACAAAGCCAGCAGCGAGCTGCCGCGCGAGGCCAAAGACCCCGTGATCCTTGAAATCACTACCAGCAATGGCTTTCCGACGGCATCTTTAATGCTCACCGGCCAGGCGGATGATGAGACTTTGCGCCTCAATGGCCGCCGCATTCAAAACGACCTCGAGCGCTTGAAAGGGGTAGACAAGGTGTACGCCTCAGGCTTGCGCGACCCTGAGATCCTTGTCAGCCCCAATGCTGAGGCTTTGGCCACGCGGGGCTTGCAGTCGACCGATGTGGCCGATGCCTTGGCTGCTTGGTGGCGTGACACCTCAGCCGGCAAACTGCGCACCCAAGAGGGCGCCTGGTCGATCAGCGTGCAGGGGGTGAGCACCGACGCAGAAATTTTGGCAAATTTGCCGATCCCTTCAGCCCTGCGCCCAGGCGTGTCGGCTCGTCTGGAAGAGGTTGCACGCATCGAGCGCTCACGGGCAAGCGCCACCCAGTATGCGGCCAGCAACGGCCAAAATGCCATCGCCATGTCTGTGACCAAAAAGTCGGGCATCAATACACTGGCCCTGGTCGATGCACTCAACCAATACATCTCGACCCAAAACACCACGCTGGCGACTGTGGGGCTGAGCCTGGTGTTGACTGACGACCAAACCATCCCAACCCGGGATGCAATCAATGTGATGGAAAGCAACGCCTTATTTGGCATGGTGTTGGTGATGGGGGTGTGCTGGTTGTTTTTGGGGTGGCGGGTCGGGCTCTTGGTGACTTTAGGCATTCCATTTGCGCTGATGGGCACCTTTGCGGTGCTCAACGCCATGGGCCAAACCGTCAACGTGTCGGTGTTGCTTGCGGTGGTGATTGCCCTGGGTATGTTGGTCGACGACGCTGTGGTGGTGGTCGAATCGATCTACTACCGCATGCAACGTGGCCAAGCGCCGTTAGAGGCCTGTCTTGAATCCATCCAAGAAACCTGGCAGCCGGTCTTGGCCTCAGTGGCCACCACCGTGGCTGCATTTTTGCCGCTGATGTTGTTGCCGGGCATCTTGGGTAAATTCATGTTTGTCATCCCTTTCGTGGTCACTCTGGCGCTGCTCATTTCATTGCTAGAAGCTTTTTGGATGATGCCTGTGCACGTGATAGCGATGAAGCATGGAGTTGATCGGCCTTCAAAAATGCAAACTTGGCGTGAGGGTTTTAACCGCAGCATCCGTTTGCGTCATGGTCAAGGCCTGGCCTACATTTTGCGGCGACCGATCCGCTTTGCTTTTGTCGGTGTGCTGGCCGTCGGCTTGGCCTGTGGACTGATGGCCACCGAAGCGGTGCGCGTGCAGTTTTTTGCATTTGACCCCATTCGGGCGTTTTACGTCAATATCGACATGCCCCCCAATGCCTCTTTGGAAGAGACGTTGCAGGCAACACAAAACACCGAACGTGCGGTGCGCGCGCAGTTGCGTGGCATCGGCCCTGAGGGTGAGGCACGGGCGGTCACCTCAACAGCCGGTCTCAAGTTCACCGATACCGAGCCGGTGTATGGCGATGCTTACGGCCAGGTGTTTGTTTCGCTCAACCCGCGCACCGAGGGCGCCCGTGAGGTCACCGAGGTGGTCGAGACCCTGCGCAGCAGCATCGAGGCCCTGCCTGGGCCGGGGCGGCGAAGCTTCACCCAGTTGTCAGGAGGCCCCCCCGCAGGGAAGGCGATCAGCGTCAAGGTTCGGGGTGACAGTTTTGATCAGATTCAGGCCGCTGTCGAGGCCCTCAAAATCGTAGTGGCTGGCATTCCCGGTACCAAAGATGTGCAAGACGACAACCTGCCGGGCCGCCCTCAATTGCAGCTTCGACTCAACCCCAGCGCCGTGCGCGACAGTGGGCTCAATCCTGCACAGGTGGCTCGCATGGTGCGCCTGGCGGTGGATGGTGAAGTGGTGGCCTTCACGCGTGAGCAGGGTGACAAAATCGAGCTGCGTGTGCGCTTGACGACTGCTTCCGTTGCGGCTCCAGCGCTGGGTGGCGTGCAGGGCGCAAGCCCCGAGCTGCCTCTTGACGCCGCCCGTATTTTGAGCATACCCATCGCCTTGCCCAGCGGTCAAACCACCCATTTGGGGGCCTTGGTAAACGTCGAGGCGGGCCCTGGCAAAGGCCTCATCAAGCATTACAACCTCAGACGCACCATCACTGTCGAAGCTAATATCGACAAAGAGATCACCGACACGCGGCAAGCCAACGAGGTCATCCGCGAGTCTTGGCAGAGGCTGCGCGGGCAGCACCCTGGCGTCGATATTGACCTGTCAGGTGAGCTAGAAGACATCGAAGAAAGCCTGGCGGCGATGCAGGTGCTGTTTTTGATGGGCCTGGGCATCATTTACTTGATTTTGGCTGCACAGTTCAAGAGTTACTTTCAGCCCATGATGATTCTTGTGACTGTGCCCTTGGCCTTTGCTGGGGTGGTGTTCGGTCTGGCCTTGTCGGGCAACCCGCTGTCGCTTTACACCTTGTACGGTGTGATTGCATTGACGGGCATCGCTGTCAACTCAGCGATTGTGTTGATTGATGCGGCCAATGACCGGCTGCAACGCGGCCTGTCGGCGGTTCAAGCGATTGTGTGGGCCTCGCGGCGGCGGGTGGTTCCTATCTTGATCACCACCACCACCACCATTGGTGGTTTGGTCTCACTGGCTTTTGGCATTGGAGGCAAAAGCCTGTTGTGGGGGCCGGTGGCGGCAAGCATCGTCTGGGGCTTAACTTTTTCTACCGTCTTGACGCTGTTTATCGTGCCCTTGCTCTACTTGGCTTTCATGCGCCGCAGCAAAAAGTCTATGCCCATTCAACCTGAAAATGCTGTGTCGTCAAAGACTGGTGAAGGGATGAGATGAAAGACGCAAACCCTAGAAATACCCTTTGGTATCGCTAGGGTTTGCAACGCCGCAGATCGCCCTTCACTTCCCTGGACGACACTGCATCTTCAGTTCCGAACGGTATACATGGCGTCAGCGAACTTGCGCTTTCGCAATCTTGGATTCTCTGGGAGGGCGCACCTCGATATACTGCTGCTTACGAGCGGGTTGGCTGGCATCCATCCCTAAAAATGACGTTCAAGGGGCGAAGTTGTCCAAGAAGTATTTTCGCAGCTGGGGGTGGTTTGGGGCAGTGACAATCTTGTTTGTAGATGCAGGCTTTGCGCAGATGCCGACCCCGGCCCAGGTCGATCAACCTCAGTCTCTGCTGCAGCAAGAGCGTGAACGTGTGCGGCGCGAGCAATTAGAGCGCCGCCCCAGTGTGCGCCTGGAGTCTAACCAGGGCTTGGCACAACCCAGTTTGCCAGCACAAGAAACGCCATGTTTGCGCATTACCGCGTTCGAGTTGAAGGGCGAGCAC
>JANMEO010000084.1:0-2318 GCA_031376995.1 Burkholderiales bacterium | reverse complement strand
TCTGGCTCTGGTCGAAAGACCAGAACGAAACCAGCCACTGTGAAGCAGGAACCCACCGAAGTGACGATGCGTGAGGTAACTCATGTCTAGCGCCGTAGGAATCCCTTTCCTTCAGGGAGGGGCGGATGTCAACTCTTTTCTGGCATCGGGCCATGCTACATTCACGGGCTATTGTCGTTCAGTTCTGGGGGGTCTATTGGTTAGCGTCGCGGTCCCTCTTGGCTTTGTAGCTGGCAAGCACTGCAGGTGCTTTCTGATTCGCTCGCAAAGTTTCATGAGTCCAGCGCTCTTGCGAACCTTGCTCTCTGAATTTTGCTCAGCCCCTCACTGGCTTCGTCCATTTTTCTAGATCCCCCCCGTCCCAAAGAGTTTATTTATGAAAATTCACGAATACCAAGGCAAAGAAATTCTTCGCCAATTCGGCATTCCCGTGCCACGTGGTTATCCCGCGTTCAGCGTGCTAGAGGCTAACGAGGCGGCTCTTAAACTGGGCGGCCCGGTGTGGGTGGTCAAGGCTCAGATTCATGCGGGGGGGCGAGGCAAGGGAGGGGGCGTTAAGTTAGCGCGCTCAATCGATGACGTCAAAAAAATCTCGGGTGAGATCTTGGGCATGCAGCTCAAGACCCACCAAACCAGTTCTGAGGGGCAAAAGGTACGCCGCTTGTTGGTTGAAGAGGGTGCCGATATTAAAAAAGAGTACTACGTTGCAGCGGTGACTGACCGCGGCACGCAACGCGTGGCCATCATGGCATCCAGCGAAGGTGGCATGGACATTGAAGAAGTGGCCCACTCCACGCCTGAGAAAATCATCAAGGTTTTCGTGGATCCGGCCTTGGGCCTGACGCAGGCGCAAGGTGTCGAGTTGGCCACAGGCATTGGTGTGCCTTCAGCATCTCAAGCCCAAGCCATTGATGTGTTCAAGAAGCTGTACGACTGCTACATGAAGACTGACGCCAGTTTGGCCGAGATTAACCCCCTGATTTTGGAGGGCAACGGCAACATCAAAGCGCTCGATGCTAAGTTCAATTTTGACTCTAACGCTTTGTTCCGTCACCCAGAGATCGTCGCGTACCGTGATCTTGACGAAGAAGACCCTGCAGAGATTGAAGCCAGTAAGTTTGACTTGGCCTATATCCAGCTCGAAGGCAACATCGGTTGCTTGGTCAACGGTGCAGGCTTGGCGATGGCGACCATGGACACCATCAAGCTTTTTGGTGGCGAGCCTGCCAATTTTCTGGATGTTGGCGGCGGTGCGACGGCAGAGAAAGTCACTGAAGCTTTCAAAATCATGCTCTCCAGCCCCAAGGTCAAGGCGATTTTAGTCAACATCTTTGGTGGCATCATGCGCTGCGACACCATTGCCGAAGGCGTGATCAGCGCCTGCAAAGCGGTCAACCTGAAGGTGCCTCTTGTGGTGCGCATGAAAGGCACCAATGAAGACCTTGGCAAGAAGATGCTCAACGAGTCGGGTCTGCCCATCATCAGTGCTGACACCATGGCCGAAGCTGCACAAAAAGTTGTGGCTGCCGTCAAGTAAACCGGGCGAAGACCCTCAAGGAAATTAGCATGTCGATACTCATCCATAAAGACACCAAGGTCATCACCCAAGGCATCACCGGCAAGACGGGGCAGTTTCACACCCGTGGCTGCCGTGATTACGCCAATGGCAAAAATTGCTTCGTGGCGGGCGTTAACCCCAAAAAAGCTGGGGAAAACTTTGAAGGCATTCCCATTTTTGCTTCGGTCAAAGAAGCAGCCAAAGATACTGGCGCCACCGTCAGCGTGATTTATGTGCCACCCGCGGGGGCTGCGGCTGCCATTTGGGAGGCGGTGGAGGCTGAGCTTGATCTGGCGATCTGCATCACAGAGGGAATTCCTATTCGCGACATGCTTGAGTTGCGTAACAAGATGACCCTTAAAGAGGCGGCAGGTGGCAAAAAGACCCTGTTGCTGGGCCCTAACTGCCCCGGGCTCATTACCCCCGACGAAATCAAAATCGGCATCATGCCCGGGCACATCCATCGCAAGGGCCGCATCGGTGTTGTCAGCCGTTCAGGCACCTTGACCTACGAGGCAGTTGCACAGTTGACTGAGATCGGTCTGGGGCAGTCTAGCGCCGTAGGCATTGGCGGTGACCCCATCAACGGCCTCAAGCACATCGATGTCATGCGCATGTTCAATGATGACCCTGACACTGACGCGGTCATCATGATTGGCGAAATCGGTGGCCCTGACGAGGCTGATGCAGCGCGTTGGTGCAAGGCGCACATGAAGAAGCCGATCGTTGGCTTTATCGCTGGTGTGACTGCGCCTGCAGG
>JANMEO010000058.1:0-7261 GCA_031376995.1 Burkholderiales bacterium | reverse complement strand
TCCATCTTCTTGAAGCGAGGCGGCGTTTTTGGACCCACGCCTCTCTACGACATCCTCTCGGCGTGGCCGGTGATCGGCAAGGGGGCACGCCAACTGCCCTATCAGGAAGCTGGTCTGGCCATGGCGTTGCGCTCCAAAAATGCCCACTACAGCCTCGGCAACATTCAGCCCCGCCACTGGCATCAACTGGCCCACCTGACAGGGGGCCAACCAGTCTTGGATGCAATGCTGTCGATGATCGACGATGTAGAGGCCGCGCTGACCCGGGTGGAATCACGCCTTCCGCGCCACTTCCCCGGTCAAGTCTGGGACGCGATCTCCGCAGGCGTGCGTCGGCATCAAAAAACATTCGTCACGGGTGCCCTGAAACTGTGAGACGAGAGGCGGGGGAACAACCGGGGGCATGACATCCCGCCCTCCCCCGCTACACTGAGCATTCACCGGCTTCACAGCCTGTTGTTCGAATCCCTGAAGCGCCACCACATTGCCCCCTCCGATAAATTCTGAGCTCCTGAGCTCAGGGCCCCAGTAAAAGCCATTGATCTCATTGGCTTGTCAGACCCCCGCCGCGGTGACGACTGATGGAGATCCGCTTTCCTGAGCCTGAAAATCGCCCCCAAGCCGTAGCGCCAAGCCGACTCATAGCGCGCTCAAGCGTGCTGCCAGAGCTTGATTGAAAACCGGAAACTCATGAATATCGCCATGTTTAGCACCCGGCACTTTGACCAACTGCGCCCGTGGCTGCATGGCTTGCAAGTGTTCAGGGTGGGACATCGAAAACAACTCATCCTGATCGCCATGAAGAATCAATACGGGTGCCTTCACTTGGGCCACACCCAAGTCGGTGCGCAAAGGGTAACGAACCAATGCCAAGGGAACCCAAGGGTAAGTTTCTGTGGTCACCTGAAGAATACTGACAAAAGGGGTGACCAAGGTCAAAAGATCACAAGTCACTTCAGCCGCCAAGCGGGCTGCCAATGCCGAACCCAATGAGCGGCCGTAAATCACCTTTTTTTTACCCACGTATTGGGGTACAACCAGCTCCCAAGCGGCCCGAACATCCGCATGCAGCTGAGGCTCACTGTCAATGCGGCCGGGGCTTTTGCCATAGCCTCGATAATCGATCATGAAGACATCAAAACCGATCTGACGATAGAAATCCGTGTTTGTCAGCCAAGTGCTGAGATCACCCGCATTTCCGTGTAAAAAAAACACCACCCCCCTGGAAGAGCGCTGCTTAAAATGCACTGCTGACAAATGTCCTCCCGCCACAGGCACCAGAACCTCGTTCACGCCAGGTAGATCAAAGCGGTGATGGGGGGATAGCCGCGTAGGGCGAAACAACAAGGATTCTTGCTGCGTGTACATCCATGCCAAAACCCCCAGATAACCCAACAAGGCCAGCCCAAGGGCGGTAATTAGGCCCCACTTCAACGCAACTGAGCTCATATACCCCTATGACTTGACCAGGCCATTAGGCCTGAGTTGTTTAAAAAATGAGTCTGCGCAGCGGCAAATTCCTGTTTCGAGGCCTTGAGTTTGCCCACGGAGCGATTGATTCAGAGGATATTGGAACTTAATGAAATCCAGATCCAAACTTATTTTATCTAACATAACTTTGATCTCTGCTAGGGGCTGTTCGGAAAATCCTCGCCAGCCATAAAATGGCCTCTTGAAACGGTCTTCGGCGTTGAAAATGCTCGCAATACCTATAGGTATTGCTGTGCTTTTCGCCTTGCAGCCCGCTCCAATAGACCATTTTCTGACTGACGATGATTTTCCGAACAGCCCCTAGACCAAGGTCCAACCAGGGGCACAAGTAGAATCAGGCGCTTAGAAGTAAGTCCAAGGACTCGAAATCATGTGGCTGAAGTACCTGCGCGAACACAACGGGCTTAGCTCCAAGCTGATGACTTCGACAACACCTTCACTGCCTGCATCGCCAACTCCGACGCCGACCCGTGTCGACCGGCTGCTTTACATGCTGCGCCGCTGGCAGCCCTGGCTGCTGGGCGGACTCATGCTCGTGATCGGCGCCCTGTTGTTCGAGGCGCTGCGCAGTCTGTTCGCCGAGCTGAACTATGACGACGTGGTCAATGCGGTGCGCACCACGCCAGCGCCGGCTCTGGCGCTGGCCGTGTTCGCCACCGCCCTCAGCTACGTGGCCCTGACTGGTTACGACCACTCGGCACTGCGCTTCGTCGGCGCGGCGGTGCCTTACCGCATCGTCGCGGGCACCTCATTCATCGCATACGCACTGGCCAACACCATCGGCCTGGGCATGCTCACGGGCGCAGCGGTACGCATGCGCCTGTACGGCGCGGTCGGCGTGGAGGCTGGATTGGTATCGCGGGCCATCGCGTTCAACGCCTTCATGTTCTTCTTCGGCATCACAGTGGTTGGCGCGGCGGCGGTTTTTTGGGGTGCGGCCGACATCGCGCCCGTCATGAACCTGCCGGCCCAGGGGCTGCGCATCATCGTCGGAGTCACCCTCGGCGCGGCACTGCTGTTTGCGCTGCTGTGCCGCGGCGGCGGCGAGCGGCGGCTGTTCGGACGCTTCACGCTGCGCGTGCCTACAGCGTCCATGATAGCCGGGCAACTGGTGATCTCGGCGCTGGACATCGCTGCCGCTGGCGCTGTCCTGTGGCTGCTGCTGCCGCCCGGGGCCATCGGGTTTTCGACATTCCTCGGCTTCTACGCTATCGCCATGGTGCTAGGCATCATTAGCCATGTACCGGGTGGCCTGGGGGTGTTCGAGGCCGTCATGCTGGCCTTGCTTGGCAACCATGTGCTCCCCGAATCGCTTGCCGCAGCGCTGGTGCTTTACCGGCTCATCTACTACGTACTGCCTTTGCTGACGGCGCTGGCGCTGCTGGTGGTCTCTGAGCTGAGGCTCGGCACTGCAGCGCCGGTGACAAAGGCTGCTGCCAGCCTTGCGCCACTGCTGCTCGCAGCTTACACGCTGGTGGTCGCCATCGTGCTGCTCGTGTCCGGCGTCACTCCAGCAACCGAAGAGGCCACCGAACTGTTAGCGCTGAATGTGCCGCTGCTGGTGGTCGAGGCGTCGCACTTTCTCGGCAGCGTCGCCGGTCTGGCGCTGCTGTTTGTAGCGCGCGGCATGCTGCTGCGCCTGGATGCCGCGTGGTGGGCCGGGCTGGCCCTGGCGGCGGCGAACTTGGTGGCCTGCCTGCCCAAGGGCATCTCGCTGTCGGAGGCTGCACTACTGAGCTTTCTGGTCATCGCCCTGGCACTATCACGTCGGCAATTCACACGCAAGTCTTCGCTGCTGGCACAGGTGTTCACCAGCGGCTGGCTGTTGGCTATGGCTGCGATTCTGGCTGCCATCACAGGCCTGCTGTTCTTTGCCTACCGCGAAGTGGACTACAGCCACGAGCTGTGGTGGCAATTCGCGTTCAATGGCCACGCATCGCGATCGTTGCGGGCGCTGGTGGCGGTAGCACTGATCTGCCTCGGACTGGCGCTGTACCAATTGCTTCGGCCTCGGCAGGCAAAGCTGACGCTGCCCGATGAAGCTGCGATCGACCGCGCTGCCACGATCGCGCGTGAGCAGGATCACGCCGATGCCGGCCTCGTTGCGATGGGCGACAAACACCTGCTGATGTCGGATTCTGGCCAAGCCTTCGTGATGTTTGGGTGCCGTGGTCGCTCGTGGGTCGCCCTGTTCGACCCCATCGGGCCGCGCCAAGAGTGGCCAGAGTTGGTTTGGCGGTTCCTCGAATTGGCGCGCGAATCAGGCTGCCGTGCCGCGTTTTATCAGGTGCAGCCGCAGCACCTGCCAATATACCTTGACGCCGGTCTGCACGTTTTCAAACTTGGCGAGTTTGCCAGCGTGTCACTGCCCGACTTCACGCTCAAGGGTAGCAGCCGTGCCAATCTGCGCCAGGGTGTCAGCCGCGCCGAGCGTGATGGTCTGAGCTTCGAGATGATCGCGACACAAGAAGTGCCGCCGCTTTTGCCCATGCTCGAGGCGATCTCCAACGCCTGGCTCGGCAAACACCACACGGCCGAAAAGGGTTTTTCGCTAGGGGCCTTCAACGCAGCCTATGTGTCGCGCAACCCGGTCGCCCTGATACGCAAGGGTCAGCAAGTGGTCGCCTTTGCCACACTGCTCACTACCGAGGGTAAGGTGGAAGCCAGCGTGGACCTGATGCGCCAACTGCCCGACGCGCCACGCAGCTCGATGGACTATCTGTTTACTCAATTGATGCTGCACTTCCAAGCCCAGGGCTTCCAGCGCTTCGGACTCGGGATGGTGCCGCTGGCTGGCATGGCCAAGCATCGGCTGGCGCCCAAATGGCACCGCCTCGCCCGGCTGATGTTCGCTCATGGCGAGCACTTCTACAACTTTCAGGGCTTGCGTGCGTTCAAGGAGAAGTTCGATCCGGTCTGGGAGCCGCGCTACCTCGCCGCGCCTGGCGGCATCGCGCCACTGCTCGTGCTGGCTGACACTGCCGCCCTCGTCAGTGGAAGCTACAAAGGTGTGCTGGCCAAATGAGTCACACCCAAAGCTTTGCCAAGGCAGCTGCCCTGATCACCGCGCTGCTGGCAGCGCCACCGCTGCTGGCCCAGGAGCGCATTTCGCACGGCCGATTCAAAGACGTTGCGCTGTACCGTCCAACCGGCGAGGTCAAGTCGTTCGTGCTGTTTCTGTCCGGTGACAGCGGCTGGAACAAAGGTGTCGTCACCATGGCGCAGGCCTTGGTCGACCAGGGCGCCATGGTGGCCGGCATCAGCGCGCCGCAACTGCGCAGCGTTCTCGCAAAGGATGGCGGCACGTGCGTGTCGCCAGCTGGCGATCTGGAAAATCTGGCGCATTACCTTCAGGGTTACGCCAAGCTTCCCAAATACTACACACCCATGCTCGTGGGCTATTCGTCGGGCGCCACACTCGCTTACGCCATGCTTGCCCAGGCTGGCCCGGCAGCCACATTCTCCAGTGCGCTGTCGCTGGGCTTTTGCCCCGACCTCAAACTGAAAAAACCGTTGTGCGAAGGAGGGGGTGTCCACTTTACCCGGCGCAAGGACGGCAAAGGCATGAACCTCCTGCCAAGCAATAAGCTACGTTCACCCTGGGTTGTCCTTCAAGGCGCCGAAGATCGAGTTTGCGACGCAAGCACCACGCGCAACTTCGTCAGCCAAGTACAGGCAGGAGCCATCGTCATGCTGCCCCAGGTCGGGCACGGCTTCTCAGAGACGCAAAACTGGATGCCACAATATTTGGCCGCGTTCCTGGCGCTGAATAAGAAGCCAGCTGCCGCGACGTCGGCTCCACCGGCCACACTGACTGGCTTGCCGATCGTGGAAGTGCCCGCTGCCGGCGTCGGCGACACCTTCGCTGTGCTGCTATCTGGCGACGGCGGCTGGGCCGGGCTGGACAAGGAGGTAGCAGCCACTTTGGCTGCCAAAGGCATTCCAGTGGTAGGACTCGATTCACTGCGCTATTTTTGGACGGCGCGCACGCCGCAAGGTCTGGCCACGGACCTGGACCGCATACTGCGCTACTACGCCGCGCACTGGAAGAAGCGCCGCGCCGTCGTGATCGGCTACTCGCAGGGTGCCGATGTGCTGCCGTTTGCATTGAACCGCCTGCCCGAGACCTCCCGCACGCTGGTGGTACAAACGGTATTGATGGGCCTGAGCGACAAGGCTTCGTTCGAGTTTCACCTGACAAACTGGATCGGCAGGACGCACGGAGCGTTGCTAACACTTCCAGAAGTCTCGAAGCTGGCCGCCACTGCGACCTTGTGCATCTACGGCAAAGACGACAAGGAGGCCCTATGCCCGAAGCTTCCTGCCCGCAATGTGAATGCCCAAGCGCTGCCAGGCGGGCATCACTTTGGCGGCAACTACGATCAACTCGCTGAGTTAATCGCAGCCCACTCACGATGAGCGTCAAACCGCTGGTACCGGACTCGAAGTCAATTGGACAAGTGCTGACACAGTCTGATCCGCTTTTGAATCTGCAACAACGTGTGAAGGCCTCTGGACAGCGACTCGATGCAGTGAGCGACTGTTTGCCGTTGCCTTTGATACCACACATCAAATCGGGCCCACTTGACGACCAGCATTGGACCCTCCTGGTCAGCAACCAAGCAGTCGCAGCCAAACTGCATCACCTCAAGCCCCGCATTGAGGCTGCGCTGGAGAGCCACGGATGGCCAGCCCGCACTTTACGCATCAAAGTGCTGCCCACCCAGACCCCTTAAAACTGAGGCCTATACCCCTCGGAACTGAAGATGCGGTGTTGGCCAAGGCAGTGAAGGGATGAGAGGCAAGGCTGTTAACGCTTACTGCAACACAAGCCCTAGGTAGTCACGATATTTCCTTCATGCGATGGCCCTGCGGGATCTCTCCCCCCCCTTTATATCGGGGGTAGACGATTGAAGCCACGCCAAGTAAATTCAATCTTGGATCCACCATTGAAGCCAGCTCCAGTTGATGACCGAGCAGGGCAATGTGGAATGATCGGCCTCCAAGGTGATTACAAAATGAAGACTCCCGCCAATACGGGCTCAATTCGCCCAACCACAACGCATGATGGTGACTCCCGCACCAGGCCCGACTTGGCATCAGCACCTGCTAGTACGAGGTTTGGGGGCACACAGCCGCAAGAGCAAGCTTCACGGAGTGAGCCCGGGAGTGATTCGAATCCCAGCTTGGCCCCGGGTACTTCCGTTAAACGCAAGCCTAGCGCTCGCCAGTCTCAATTGTTTAACGTTTACAAAAAACAACCGATGCTAGCGCCTCTTCAGTTGGGGGAGGAGAATCAAGACACATTGAGGCCGCTTGAAGCTGGGGCTGAGATGGAGATCTCCCCTGAGGATGCGAAGTTTTTGCGTCTTGCCCTTTTTGCTGAAGAAGGGCCTCCCCAAGAGACCATGGGGCCCATGGGGCAGCAGCAGGAACAACAGAGGACGCTGAACCCGCATATAGGGTTTAGGTCTAAGAGGGTTGCGCAGAGGCCGCAGCTGCTTTTGGGGCATGGAATGCCCGATTTTAGTGGAATGGAGTCGTACCGGCAGCGCATGACCCACCGGAAGCCGCCACCTTTGAACCTCAATGGCGCAGGCGGCCAAGGCATGGCGCACGTGCCGAATCATAGGGGGGCGGAGAATCTAGACACATTGAGGCCGCTTGAGGTTGGGGCTGAGATGGAGATCTCCCCTGAGGATGCGAAGTTTTTGCGTCTTGCCCTTTTTGCTGAAGAAGGGCCTCCCCAAGAGACCATGGGGCCCATGGG
>JANMEO010000266.1:0-14915 GCA_031376995.1 Burkholderiales bacterium | reverse complement strand
GCCAAGCGGCGCCACGAGCTCAAAACGCTCATCAAGATGGGCAAAACCCGGGGCTTCTTAACCCACCAAGAAATCAATGATCACCTGCCAGAGAAGCTGGTTGACAACGAGATCTTAGACGCCATCATCTCGATGCTCAACGACATGGGCATCGCCGTCTATGAGCAGGCTCCGGATGCGGCCACCTTGCTGATAGCGGGTGGGGGTGCAACCACGGCCACCGAAGAAGAAGCCGAAGAAGCTGCCGAGGCCGCACTGTCAACCGTAGACTCTGAGTTTGGCCGCACCACCGACCCCGTGCGCATGTACATGCGCGAAATGGGCACCGTCGAGCTTCTCACACGCGAAGGCGAAATTGAGATCGCCAAGCGCATTGAAGGCGGTTTGCAAGCCATGATGTACGCCATCAGCGCTTCGCCCACAACCATCGCAGAAATTCTCAGCTATGCCGACCGCATTCGCGCGGGTGAGATGAAAATTTCTGAAGCTGTTGACGGGTTTGTCTCTGAAGATGAAGCCGACGACTACGTGGCCGAAGAAGACGTCGACTTCTTCGATGAAGAAGATGACGATGATGGCCAGGGTGGCAGCAAAGCCTTGACCAAAAAACTCGAAGAAATGAAGGTCACGGCGCTCGCCAGGTTTGATAACCTTCGCATTAACTTCGACAAAATGCGCAAAGCTTTTGAAAAAGAAGGCTACCAGTCAGCCCCTTATCTCAAGGCCCAGCAGGCCATCAGTGCTGAGCTGATGACGATTCGTTTCACCGTCAAGACCATTGAAAAACTGTGCGGGATCTTGCGCTCTCAAGTTGACGATGTGCGCCGCTATGAACGGGAGTTGCGCAAAATCATGGTCGACAAATGTGACATGTCGCAAGAATATTTTCTCAAGCACTTCCCACCCAACATCCTGAATCTGAAATGGTCTGAGAAAGAAGCCGGTGCAGGCAAGCCCTACAGCCTGATCCTGGAGCGAAATCTTCCCGCCATCCAAGAGCTACAAAAGAAACTGGCTGAACAGCAGTCTCGCGCCGTGGTACCCCTGGGCGATTTGAAAGCGATCAACAAGCGCATGAATGAGGGCGAGAAGGCCTCCCGTGACGCCAAAAAAGAGATGATCGAAGCCAACTTGCGTTTGGTCATTTCGATTGCAAAAAAATACACCAACCGTGGACTTCAATTTCTAGATCTGATTCAAGAAGGCAATATTGGCCTGATGAAAGCCGTCGACAAGTTTGAATACCGCCGTGGCTATAAATTCTCCACCTATGCCACCTGGTGGATTCGCCAAGCCATCACACGCTCGATTGCTGATCAAGCTCGCACCATACGCATACCAGTGCACATGATCGAAACCATCAACAAGATGAACAGGCTCAGCCGCCAACACTTGCAAGAATTTGGTTTTGAGCCCGACGCCCCTGCACTGGCGGCCAAGATGGAGATCCCTGAAGACAAAATTCGCAAGATCATGAAGATCGCCAAAGAGCCGATCTCTATGGAGACGCCCATTGGGGATGATGATGACTCGCACCTGGGTGACTTTATCGAAGATACCAACAACACGGCCCCCATTGAAGCGGCCATGCAAGCGGGCCTGCGTGATGTGGTCAAAGACATTCTTGACAGTCTTACCCCCCGAGAGGCCAAGGTGCTTCGCATGCGCTTTGGCATTGAAATGTCAACCGACCACACGCTGGAAGAAGTTGGCAAGCAGTTTGATGTCACCCGTGAGCGCATTCGACAAATCGAAGCCAAGGCCATTCGCAAACTCAAGCACCCCAGCCGCTCTGACAAGTTGCGCACCTATCTTGATAACTTGTGATGCATGCGGGGTGTGATGAGCCCCCTGGTACCCAGTTCAAACCGCAGAACACCCCCGGGTGGCTGCGGTTTTTTTACGCCACCACGCAACTGCAAATCCCAATCATCACGGCTTGGCAAAACCGTCATTTGCGGATACGATTTTTCAGAGAATTTTTGCAAAAAATGTATCTAAATATAAGACCAAAAACCCATAAAGAAGTCAATTAATTAAGGCAAAAAAATCCAAAATAAAATGAGTATTTTCTTAAATATAAAAGATAAAAAATACGCTCACATAATATAATAAAATTATTGCTGGCAATTTTTATTAGGCTCTTTTTGTATCCCAATCCAAACTCAACCGAGCGGCCTATAGTTTATTTACAGGCATTAACCAGCCAACGCAGTGCTTAAATATAAACCGCAATAATCCACTGGCATAGCTGATCATGACCTCCATCATCGAGCGCACAATTTTATTTGCAGATCTTACCGGCAGCACCGCCTTGTACGAATCGATTGGCAATGCAGAAGCATCACGCCTGGTGACTCAAAGCGTGGGTATCGCCGCACGCGTGGTAGAGCGATGCGGTGGCAATGTCGTCAAGACGTTGGGGGACGGCCTGATGGCGATTTTTTTAACCCCCAGCAGTGCCTTCCAAGCAGCGACTGAGATGCATGAGGCAGTAGAGCGCATTGGCAGCGCTGGCAATGACGGCGTGAAGTTCAAGCTCCAAGTTGCCCTTGCTTGCGGTGAAGTGGTCACAATGGCCGGTGATTTTTTTGGTGATGCTGTCAATGTTGCGGCCAGGCTGCTCGACCATGCAGGCGACAACGAAACACTTGCAACCTCCAATGTGATTGAAGGTTTGCCAGCCGAGAGCCAGGCGGGATTTCGCAGCCTCGACAAAATGCAGTTGCGCGGGCGCAATGAGCCTGTACATGTTTATATTCAAGATACGCATCATCAACAAGACGCCGACACCACAGCCTACGCTGAGCTCAGTGAAGACTGCGCCCCTGATCCAGAGGGGATCAGGCTAACTTGGCTTGGCTCAAGCCGCATCTACTCGCCCAGCAGTCTGCCCGTGATTTTGGGCCGCAGCCCGCAGGCAACCTACTGCATTGATGATTCCCGAGTGTCTCGCACCCATGTACGAATCGACTGGCATAGCGGCAGCTTTCAGCTCGTTGATCTCAGCTATAACGGAACCTACGTACGTTTTGGTAACGACACAGAAGTAGTCACCTTGCGCCGAGGCACCTGCACTCTGCATGGCAATGGTGTCATTGGGCTCGGCGCGGCCACCAGCGACGCTGAGGCGCCTTATGTCAAATTTGAGGTCATGCGCTTTTCAGAAACCCAACCACACGACCTGTAAAATCAAAAATCAGGCAGGATTTGCGCCTGAAAACAGCGGCTGCTCTTGTTGCGCAGATAAGGCGCTTAGCTGAGCACGACCGACCAAATCTGCATAACTCAAACAAAGACCAATGACCAGCATATTGATGGTGCTGATGGAGAAGGAGCCTCCGACACCAGAGATTGTCAACATCACCCCTAGCAACACAGCCAGCAAGGCGCGCCCCAAGGTGTGCAGCTCATCCCCAACAGGACATGCGCGATACCCCACCCACACGGCACGCAAAGCACAAAGAAACATGCCCAAGTAAAAAGACAAACCCACCAAGCCATAGGTCAATGCCACCATAAGATAAGCATTAACAATATCAATAATGCCCTGACCCTGAATCAATGATTGCATCACGGGCAGCTCTCTGAAATGAAATGAGCCAAAAAATGGGTAGGCCTCGATCACATTCAATGATATTTGCAAAAGACGCTGCCTGTATATTCTATTGAAATCATCTTGTGGCGTGACATCGGCAATGCTGCCAACAAATGGTATCAATGGGATAATCTTCTCACCCAAGGGACTGAGCAGAACCAGACCCACCACCGGCATGCATACCAATAACAGCTTGACTGACCGAGCCAGCGGACGATCTCCGGTGGCGTAAATCACTGCCAAGACCAACAGCGCACCCAGCCAAGGCCCCCGCGACAAAGGCGACCACAATCCTGCAAGCAAGACCACCAGCCCAAGCATGATCAACCATTGACTGGGCATCATTCGCCTCGAATAGGCATACAGCCCTGCTGCAATCACCATCAAATATCCCAGAACCAGCGAATGCCCGGCTGAAGCCATGGCACGAAGACTACCGCCTCGGTCAAGATAAAAAGAACCCAAATAAATACCCATTGAAGCGGGCACATTGGCATACAAAAGCCACTTCCAAAGGTATTCAAACAATCCCAGTGGCGCCAGAACTAAAATACCGATGGTGAACGCCATAATGATGTCACGGCAGGCCCGAATATGACGCAAAGAGCGGCTGGCAATATAGTAGGGCAAAAACAAATCAAGAAAACTAACAAAACCCTGGCGCAGGGTGTTCGTCAAGGTATCATCGAGGCCCTGAAGTATCAGCGGCAAAATAATGTATCCCAGAGCAAACCTATCGCCCCAAGTTGACCCCAGGGGCTGAATCTCAGGATCATGAGTCAGCTTTATCCAATAAGGTAAAAGTATAAAAATACTCAATAAGTTTAGATAATTTACGGCCACCAAATAGTTTAAAATGCCAAAACCCGGTATATCATTGGAAACTTGCGGCGCTGCAAATAGGAGGATCAAATACAGCGAAAACTTATTTGTATCATGCGCCGCAGCCATCAATATGGCAATCGATGACAGCAGCATAAATAACCAAAAATTCGCGGCAATAAAATAAAAACTTACAACAGCAAGCCAGACATTTCTGCGTCGTTGAAAATCGACATCTTCAAATGCCAAATGACAAACCTGTTTTTTCACTAAAGCAAAAAAAACAAGCACTATTGCAAGAATCACCACCAGTGCACGAATATTCTCAGGCATCTTCTAGGCCTTGCTTGTTAACCGTTGCTCAGTTTAAAACAGGGGGTATCTCAGTTACTCGGCCCGCATCCACACGCAACTGCCGCTCGCAGCGGGACGCTATTTGGGTATCGTGGGTGACCAAAACCAGCGTGGTTCCAGACTCGCGATTGAGCTCAAACATCAGCTCCATGATCCGCTGCCCAGTGGCAAAGTCAAGGCTGCCCGTGGGCTCGTCAGCAAATAATACAGTGGGCTTGAGCACAAAAGCCCGGGCCAATGCCACACGCTGCTGCTCTCCCCCCGACAGATGCTTGGGCAGGTGCTGCAAGCGCTCAGACAAGCCGACACGCTGCAAAATGTCTGCCGCGCAAGACCTGGCATCAGGCGAGCCCTGGAGCTCTAACGGCAACATCACATTTTCAAGCGCATTGAGGCTACTCAAGAGCTGAAAACTCTGAAACACAAAACCCACGCGATGCGCACGCTGAGCAGCGCGCTCGTCTTCGGTGAGCGAAAACAAGTCGACGCCAGCCAGATGAACTGAGCCACTGCTCGGGGTGTCCAAACCAGCCATGATGGACAACAATGTACTTTTGCCGGAACCCGAGGCACCCACAATCGCGACAGACTGACGTGGCTGCAGATCAAAGCTAATCTCGTGAAGAATGTTCAAGGTGCCTGTGGCATCGTGCACCTGCTTGGTGATCTTTTGAACTTGAATGATAGGAGCGCTCATGACAAGAAATTTCAACCTTCAGCGTCGACGATGGACGTTCAACTGTACCGCGTTGTGGCTGGCCACCTTGGGGATGTCAGCAAGCCATGCGCCACTTTGGGCCCAAAGCGCCCCACCTTTTATTGGCGCACGGCTGCTGGTGGTTGGCGATAGCATGTCCGCCGAGTATGGTTTGCCACGCGGTAGTGGCTGGGTCAGCTTGCTCACAGCACAGTTGAGCGCACACAGCCCGCCAATTACCGTGGTCAATGCCAGTGTGAGTGGCGAAACCACCTCGGGGGGCAAGTCACGTTTGCCGGTGCTCTTAAAGCAACACCAGCCGACCCTTGTCATTTTGCAGCTGGGCGGCAATGATGCCTTGCGTGGCTTGCCCTTAGAGATGACCGAAAAAAACTTGCAAGCCATGTCTCAAGCCTCCAAAGCCAGTGGCGCCAAAGTGCTTGTGGTCGGCATGCAAGTGCCGCCCAACTACGGACGCAGCTACAGCGAGCGCTTTGCGCGCATTTTTACCACCGTGGCAGAGACTGAAAAAATTCGCCGGGTGCCTTTTTTACTTCAAGGCATTGCCGATGACCCTCAATCATCAGCCGCCCTTTTTCAAGCAGATCGCATTCACCCCAATGAAAAAGCCCAGCCCAAAATGCTGGCCAACGTCTGGGCGGCTTTAAAACTGATGCTGTGAAATCAGAAACTTGCCAAAGGCCCACGCCCTTCCCAATTGGCTCTGTGGCGGCTATTCATCACGGCCTTCTAGCTCGGGGAACAGCACACTGCTAAAGCCAAAGCGCGTGAAGTCTTGAATGCGCATGGGGTAAAGCTTGCCAATCAAATGATCGCACTCGTGTTGAACAACTCTGGCATGAAAGCCCTCCACCTCCCTGTCAATGGGACGGCCTTGCAAATCAAAACCCGTATATCGAACCCGTGAAGCCCGAGTCACCCAGCCCCTCAAGCCGGGTACCGACAAACAGCCTTCCCAGGCGCCCTCTTCATCCTCTGACAAAGCAGTCAATTGCGGATTGATCAGCACGGTCTGAGGCACCTCGGCTGAGGCTGGATAACGTGAGTTGTACTCAAAACCAAAGATCACCAAGGCCAGGTCAACTCCAATTTGGGGGGCGGCCAAGCCGGCACCCTGCGCCGCACGCATGGTGTCAAACATATCATCAACCAAGGCATGCAATTCTGGGGTATCGAATTGCTGCACTGGTTGGGCAATGCGCAGCAAACGTGCGTCACCCATGCGAAGAATGTCTCTGATCATTGTGCCTCCTGGGGGGTAAATGGCTGACCCTCAGCCAAGCGGTTGAGAAAATCAGCTTCGTCCAGCACAAGGATACCGAGCTCATGCGCTTTGTCCAGCTTAGCGCCTGCGTCGCTTCCTGCCAACACAAAGTGTGTCTTTCTCGAGATCGAGCCATTGACTTTGCCACCGGCCGACTCGATGAGCTGCTTGGCTTGATCTCGGCTGAGGGTAGGAAGTGAACCCGTCAATACCCAGAGGGTTGCGGCAAAAGTTTGCGGCCCAATAGCCTGCACAGGTCCTTCATCTTCGACCCATTCAACACCCACCCCCCTCAACTTTGCAATCATCTCCAGGTTGTGAGGTTGAGCAAAAAAAGTGTGCACACTTTGAGCCACTGCAGGACCGACCTCTTTGGCTTGCATCAACTGCTCTGTGCTCGCAGCCATCAAGCGACTCAGAGAGCCAAAGTGCTTGGCCAGATCTTTGGCCGTGGTCTCGCCGACATGGCGAATACCCAGACTGAACAAGAACCGACCTAAAGTGGTTTTCTTTTTCCGCTCGAGCGCCTCAATAATTTTGCGCGCACTGCGTTCGCCCATGCGCTCAAATCCGGCCAGTTGTTCTGGCCTGAGAATGTACAAATCTGCCAAAGTGCGCACAATCCCTGCGCCGTCCTCACCGACCAAATGGTCAACCAGCTTGTCACCCAACCCTTCGACGTCCATGGCCCGACGACTCGCAAAATGCAAAATAGCCTGTTTGCGCTGGGCGGGACACTGCCAGCCGCCACTGCAGCGCCAATCGACTTCGGCAGGATCGCGCACGATGGCGCTGCGACAAGCAGGACATTGACCATTGAGTTGTTTGTAAAGGTCAAAAGGCTCACCACGGGGCAGCACGCCCACCACCCCCGCAGGGGCGTCAAGATCACCGGGAAGCACGCATCCGACCACCTCGGGGATGACATCGCCCGCGCGCCGCACAATGACCCGATCGCCCACGCGAACATCTTTGCGCAGGGTCTCAGCCTCGTTGTGCAATGTGGCATTGCTGACTGTGGTGCCCCCCACAAAAACCGGCTCGAGTCTGGCCACTGGGGTCAGCTTGCCGGTTCGCCCAACCTGAATGTCTATACCCAGCAAACGAGTGAGCTGCTCTTGAGCAGGATACTTATGAGCCACAGCCCAACGCGGCTCACGCGACACAAAACCCAAACGCTGCTGAAGCGCCCGTGAATTGACTTTATAGACAATCCCGTCAATGTCGAAAGGCAGGGCGTCGCGTCGAACGCGCATGGCCTCATAGAAAGCTAGCAAACCCTGTGCACCCAGGGCCACCGTGCGATCGGCACACACAGGCAGGCCCCAATTTTTTAGCACGTCCAGCAACTCGCTGTGCGTCGGGGGAGGCGTCCAGGCCTGGACATCGCCCAAGCCATAGGCAAAAAAACTCAAGGGTCGCTGCGCTGCAACCGAAGGGTCGAGCTGACGCACCGCCCCTGCGGCAGCGTTGCGCGGATTGACAAATGTCTTATGTCCCAGAGCACGTTGCCGCTGATTCAAGGCGTCAAAATCAGGGCGCCGCATATAGACCTCACCGCGCACCTCGATCACCGAAGGCGCTTTTTGCCCTGGCGCCAAACGAAGGCGAAAGGGCACCTGGCCAATGGTGCGGATGTTTTGTGTGACGTCTTCGCCCGTTTGTCCATCGCCCCGGGTCGCTGCTTGAACCAACACACCGTTTTCATAGCGCAAGTTGATGGCCAGCCCGTCAAACTTCAACTCGGCCGCATACTCAATGGCAGCTTGCTCAGGCCCCCAATCTAACTCGCGGCGCACACGTGCATCAAAAATGATGGCACCGCTGGCTGCGGTGTCGGTCTCGGTGCGAATCGACAACATGGGCACCGTGTGTGCCACCGAGGTGAAGCCTTCGAGCGCCTGACCCAGCACGCGCTGCGTGGGCGAGTCAGAACTTACGAGCTCTGGATGCTCAGTCTCCAGCGCTCGCAACTCTTCAAACAACTTGTCGTAATCGGCATCTGGAACGGACGGATCGTCCAAGACGTAGTACCGGTGCGCATGTTCATGCAAAACCTCACGCAACTCAGCAACGCGCTTTGAGGGGTGAACGATGGTCATAGGCACTTCAGGAAATGAGGCAAGGTGGGCAAGGCAAATGCGCAGGCAAGGGCATGCCCGCTAGCTAAACAAACGGCGCACAGCCATGCTGCCCGCACCCAACTCTCGCTCATCAAGGGCTTGATAAAGCAAAGACAACTGAGTGCCAATGGCCTCAAAACCCTCGGCGCTGAGTGCCTGGCCATTGTCGTCAAGGATGAAAGCATCCATGCTTTGCGCCAAGGCCTGTGCCAAGGCTTGCCAAATTTGGAAAGGCTGCTGATGGGCGCTGGTTTGCGGCACATCAAAACTGACAGTGACCGAGCGCAGAGCGGCTTGGTTGGGATCTTCAGCCAGGGCAGCCTGGGGATCGAATTGCAAAGTGATCAGCGGCGGAGCCCCTTCTTCCGCACTGGGCAAGACCATGCGCCCACTCAAAACCATCGATACCAAGCCGTGCTTGGCGGCCTGCTGCTGCACATAGCCCACACTCCAGGCGGTAGAGCGCGCGCGCAAGTGGACCGCTAGCTGAACATCATGCTGGCTGGCAAAGGCATCGAGCTCGCGAGCTAGCGCCACAACATCGAGCATGTCAGGGAAATCAGCCATGCCACCAATCGACTGAGCCACGGCTTCAATTTTTTGGACAAACTCAGAGAACTCAATTTCGTTGACCGCACCACTGCGATTGGCCAGTTGCAGACCCGCCTGCAACTCGGTATAGCGTGAGCCACTCGCCAGCGGCTCCCATTCTCCCCTGGCAGGGTTGAAACCCTCAACCAAAAATGGCTTGCTGCCGGCCCGGCGCGTGGCAGGTATGTGGGATAAAAGAACCTCGCCCAACAAAGAAGCCTCCAAGCTGATAGGCACCACAACGTCAACCCTGGCATCGATGCGCAAGATGTAGCGCTCTGGCTTGACAAGATGCCCCACATCGACCAGCGCGTCAGCATCGCCAATCAACGAAGCGGCATCCCCCTGGGCAGCTAAACCCATCGCGGTCTCTTGCGGCAACCAGGTGGGCGATAAAGGCTCGGCTCTTTTGGGGCCCAACTTGCGAGCAAGCCAGGCACCATGGGCAATCATGGCCACCAGCACCAAGGCACCAGCCCCAATCAGAGAAAGAGTCAGGTCACTTATTTGCATCAAAAAATACTCATACTCGTTGAATTCTGAAAAAAATAGCCAGCATCAGGTCACTTCTGCCAAGCGCACTGCAGCCTGCATATCCACGGCCACGATTCGCGAGACGCCCTGCTCTTGCATGGTGACGCCGATGAGTTGCTCAGCCATTTCCATGGCAATCTTGTTATGGCTGATGAACAGAAACTGAGTTTCACTCGACATCGTGTGCACCAATTTGGCATAGCGCGCTGTGTTGGCATCATCCAGGGGTGCATCGACCTCATCAAGCAAACAAAATGGCGCAGGATTGAGTTGAAAAATGGCAAAAACCAGCGCAATGGCAGTCAGTGCTTTTTCTCCCCCCGACAAAAGATGAATGGTGCTGTTTTTCTTACCCGGAGGCTGCGCCATGACCTGCACCCCAGCATCTAAAATTTCGTCGCCCGTCATCATGAGCTTGGCCATCCCGCCGCCAAACAAACTGGGAAACAACTGCCCAAAATGGGTGTTAACTTGATTGAAGGTGTGCGCCAATAAGTCACGCGTCTCCAAATCTATTTTGCGGATGGCGTCTTCAAGCGTATGAATCGCCTCGTTAAGATCTGCGTTTTGCGCATCAAGAAAGGTTTTTCTTTCTCGTGCTGCGCTGAGCTCGTCCAAAGCCGCCAAGTTCACAGCGCCCAAGGCATTGATCTCGCGCTGGAGGCGGTCAATCTCAGCCTGCAAGCCATAAAGTTTGACGCCTTCAACCTCAATGCGCTGACCCAGTGTCTGCAAATCAACCCCAGCCGCATTCAGCTGCTCAAGATACTGCCCCCCACCCAATTGGGCCGCTTGAGCGTCAAGCTGCAACTGAGTGAGGACGTCGCGCAGGGGTTGCAGGCTGAGTTCATGCCGCAGACGCAACTCATCAGCTTGCTTCAGTCTCAGGCCCACATCATCAAACAGGCTGCGTGCAGCCCCCAGCGCTGCCTCGCGATCCAGCCTTAGAGCCAAGGCCGCATCCAGACTGTCATGATCCACGGTTTCAGACAACTGGTGCTGCTGCGCTTGAAGATCAAGAATGGTTTGTGCATGCGTGCCCAACTGGTCGACAGCAGTCTTGATGCTGCGCTCCAATTCACCCCTGCGCGCCAGCAGCGCACGGCTTGAAAACTGAGCCTCCTGCGCTTTGCGCTCTAAAGTCCGCAACTGTTCTCTGGCTTGCACCACGTGCCGCTCAGCACTGAGCACCGCTTCATTGGACTCGGCATGGCGCTCTTGGCTGAGGGCCTGCTCAAGCTCCAAATCCTCAGCTCGTGCAGTGCCCACAGCGCAACGCTCAGACAATGTATCCAACTGCCCGTCAAGCTCTCTTAATTCATCACTGAGCTGCAGACCTCTTTGAGTGGCGTGCTCAAGCTGTTGGCTCAGGCTCAAAACTTCGAGCTTCAGCTGTTGCGCGTGAGCCTGCACTTGGGACGACTCACTGCGCAATCGACCAAGCCCCGTTGACCCCTCAGCGTAGGCTGCATCCACCCGAAGCATGGCACTGCGCGCCTCATCGACGATGAGACTTTGAGCCCGCAACTGGCGCTGTAAGTTTTCAATTTCTTGTGCCCTGGCCAGCAAACCCGAATGCTCGCTGTCGGGAGCGTAAAAACTCACCGACGAAGCACTGACTGCATGCCCCTGTGGCGTCACGATCCACTCACCTGGGCGCAGCTTGGTGCGCAAGGCCAAAGCCTCCATCAAATCCATCGCCGCATAGACGCCGGTCAACCAATCGGTCAGCAAAGACTTCAAATGGGCGTCACTCAAGCGAAGCCAATCACTCAAACGACTCAGGCCGTGTGCAGGGGGTGCTGTGTCATGAAAGCCAAGCCCTGTCGATGCGTAAAAAGCCAATTTAGCAACCGGCACATCAGCTGCAAAATCACATACCTTTTCAAGGGATGTGATCTCTAGAGCACTCATGCGCTCACGCAAGGCAGACTCGAGCGCTGTCTCCCAACCTGCTTCAATATGCAATTGAGTCCACAAACCAATCTGTCTTTCTAGACCCTGTTGCACCAACCAAGGCTGCAGCTTGTCTTGAGTTTGCAGCTTGTTTTGCAATGTTTGCAGTGCGTTGAGATGCGCACTCAAATCAGCCTGCTTGCCCCCCTCTATACCCAGCAAGGCTTGCTGGGTCCGCCGTGCCTCGTCCAACGCCAGCAGTTGCTCAGACAACTCATGCAGCCGGGCCTCACTGATGGCTTGAGCCTCCTGGGCTTGAGCCAGTTGGGCTTGAGCGACGCTCAAACGTTGATGATCTGGCCCAGCCCCTTGTTGTTGCTCGCTGTGCAGCCGCTGACGCCGCGTGCTGAGCTGACGCACTTGCTCTTCAGCACTGCGGCTTTCAGCAGCAAGCACCTGAATTTGCTGTCGAATCTGAGCCACTGCATCTCGGTGCGTGTTGCTCAGGCTTTGAGCCACCCGCAGGGCGTCTTCGAGCTCGGGCAAATTGGCAGCTTGATCTTGGGCCTGCGCTGCCAGCAACTCGCTATGCTCAATCGCTCCCACCAGTTGAGCTTGAACCTGGGCCAGCTCAATGTCATCCGCTGCGTGGCGATCACTCCAGTGCTGAACCTGGCCTTGGACCTCAGTCAGGCGCTGGGCCAAGCTCTCGCGACCTTGAACCACATAGCGAATACGCTCTTCCAAACGACTGACTTCAAGAGCGGCGCTGGCCAGGGCAGCTTGGGCACTGTGCAAGGCATCGCCTGCCGCATAATGCGCTTGGCGCAGGGTTTCAAGCTCAGCCTCGCAATGACGCAACTCAGACATGCGCGACTCAAGCCGGTTGATGGCCTCACGCACAGCCCCTTCAACGCGAGATTGCTCCAAGGTGGCATCGCGATACTTCAAAAACCAAAACTCATGCAGCCTCAGGGTGCCCTGCTCTTGCAGATCTCGATATTGGCTGGCGACTGCGGCTTGCAAGTGCAACTTGTCAAGGCTGCTGTTGAGCTCACGCAAAATATCGTCCACGCGAGTCAAGTTGTCGCGGGTATCTTTGAGGCGGCTCTCGGTCTCGCGACGTCTTTCTTTGTATTTTGAGACCCCTGCTGCTTCTTCAAGAAACAAGCGCAGCTCTTCGGGCCGACTTTCGATGATGCGGCTGATCGTGCCTTGGCCAATGATGGCGTAGGCACGAGGTCCCAAACCCGTACCCAGAAAAACATCTTGCACATCACGTCGGCGCACCGGTTGATTATTGATGTAGTAGCTGCTGGTGCCATCGCGGGTGAGCACCCGCTTGACAGCAATGTCGCTGAAACGATTCCATTGCCCTCCGGCACGACCATCTTCGTTGCTGAAAGCCAGTTCTACGCTGGCCCGGCTGGATGGTTTGCGTTGCCCAGAGCCGTTGAAAATCACATCTTGCATCGACTCACCGCGCAACTCGCTGGCCTTGCTCTCACCCAACACCCAGCGCACGGCATCCATGATATTGGACTTGCCACAGCCGTTGGGGCCCACCACCCCCACCAACTGACCCGGCAACTGAAAATGGGTTGTCTCGGCAAAAGATTTAAAGCCTGACAACTTGATCGAGTTCAGACGCATGGGCTATGGAGAGTGGGGGGGGGTATCGAGGCTGCTCGGAAACCATCGTCGCTCAGAAAGTGATTCTTTGATGGGGCTCAAAGGCATAAAGCACAACCAAGACCAGAGGCTGCAAAGGGTGGACTGCAGACCTTTAATCGGTCGGCTGACAATGGTGTGCCAGCAATGCCGCAGGTGGGCGGATGATAGCATCGGTCACTTTCATTTTTTGGGCCTAGCCATGCCGCAAGACTGCGCTGCTGGGCCTCTATAGCCGTCCCTTTGTTTGCCCCTTTGTTGGCCCTAGATCATGCCCCCATCACCTGCCAAGCCAGCGTCATTGCCCCGTCGCTCGAAAACCCAGTCGACCCAACTCAACCAGCCAACGCCACCCGAGCGCAAGGCCCCCGCAGTGCCACCCAGCGCGCCAAATAAAGCGCTGCATGTGTTTGCCAACCCGGCTGCACAACGAGACTATGTGATTCAGTTCCAAGTTCCTGAATTTACCTGTCACTGCCCACTAACTGGTCAGCCTGATTTTGCGCATTTCACCATTGACATGGTTCCTGATCTCCATTGCATTGAGCTCAAGAGCTTAAAAATGTATTTTTGGAGCTATCGCAATGAAGGTGCATTTCACGAACAAGTCACTAACACCATCCTTGATGACTTGGTACGGGCCGCGCAGCCTCGTTTTGTGCGCATCACGGCTCGCTGGTATGTCAGGGGCGGCATCCACACCCACGTGATTGTTGAGCACTGCCAAAAAGGCTGGAAACCTGCAACGGCTGTCTTGTTGCCAGGCCAGGCCTCTGTGCTTGACTTGGCTCAGGGCGTGTCCCGCTGAAGGCAGGTGTGGCTTGAACACTCTGCTTGCAAAACTCAACCCTTATCCCTTTGAACGCTGGCGCGCCATCTGTCAAGACATTACCCCCAACCCAGCCTTTACGCCCATCAACTTGGGCATCGGCGAGCCCAAACACCCCACGCCCGTTTTTATTCAACAAGCCCTAACCAACCACCTCAGTGGGCTGTCGCACTACCCAGCCACTGCTGGTGAACCCGCGTTGCGCCACGCTTTTGCGCAGTGGGCACAGCGACGCTACGGGGTGGCTCTGGACCCAGCCACCCAGGTGCTTCCTGTCAATGGCTCCCGAGAGGCTTTATTCTCGCTGGCTCAAGCGGTGATTGATGTACAAGGGGTTGCGCGCAGCCAAGCAACCGTGGTGTGCCCCAATCCGTTTTATCAAATTTATGAAGGTGCGGCTCTGCTGGCTGGGGCGCAAACTGCGTTTGCCAACAGCGACCCCCAGCGCAATTTTGCACCCCGCTGGGACCAAGTCGATGCCGATGTCTGGGCGCGCACGCAACTGGTGTTTGTCT
>JANMEO010000263.1:0-4361 GCA_031376995.1 Burkholderiales bacterium | reverse complement strand
TGCGCGTTGCCGCTGTACTGGCGTCGCACCAGCTCAATGTGATGGGAAAAATTCTTGTCCAGCACCGTGTCATCAAAAACAATATAGCCATTTGGCGAATGAATCACATCGCCTTTGACGTTGTGCCAAACGTCGCTACCCGTCACGCGGTCTTGTCTTAAGTAGCGGTTGATGGCATCGTGCCTCATGTCTTCGGTGTGCTGCGCAAAATTTGTCAGCGTGTAGTTGATCTGGCTCACCAGTAAATATTGGCAATAATCGAGTCGTGTCGGCTTCACAGGCAAACCGCCACTCTATCCTGATCATGAGTTTTGCGTAAGTCCTAAAAGCTCGTCCTGCTGCTTGGTTGCTTTTCACTTGCTTGCCTCATTCATCGGACAAATCACTGTGTCGCCCGGCAGTACGACGCTGCAATTGAGTGCTCGCACAAATCGAACAGGCTGAGAGCTTGGGGGTTGCTGTCGTCTTGGGCATGTTGCGCAGCGGCAGGGCTGGGGCTGGCCGCTTGTATTTTCAGAGTGCTCGGTTTTGCTAGTCAGGTAGATTTCCAGTACTGACACGGGTTCGCCGAATGTTTACCGCCAGTGCTAGCTTAGCCTACCGTCACTTATTGCACTGAAAACGAGAGGACCCCTGATTGCCCAGAAATCATCCTGAACAGGTCTCAAACTGTTACCTTGATTTGAACTACGCCCTTTTTGAACCACGCCGAACTTATCAGCAAAGCTCAGCGCAATATGAAACCTCGCGTACACACACCTTTTGATGCTGCCCTCCTGAAGAAGCGATCTTTGGTTGAGACCGTCATTGACGAGCTGAAAAATCTCTGCCAAATCGGGCATACCCGCCATCGTTCACCAATTAACTTTGCTGTCAACCTCATGGGTGGCATCGTGGCCTACTGCCTCTTTGCAAACAAACCAACCTTGCCTTTGCGCAACCTCCAGCCGGGCACTCTTATCCCGAACTGACGTTAGATTAGGATCGCTTTATGCTTCTTTCGACGCTCTTGGCTCGACTTCTTAGATTTTAACCTGACACGCCAGCCAGCTATTAGCGTGCTTTAAATTCCGAATTCTGAGGGGACCCCTTAAAGCGATGAGCCCAATATCCCGCAGTCAGCTCAACCCCACGGGGTTGCCCCACCGGCAATCTGGTCCCAGCGCATCTTCTGCACGCGAAGCCACGCGAGGGGCCAGCTCACCTCAAGCCCCTCAACTCAATGAGGAGTCAGCGCTTGGGCAGCCAACGGATCAAGATCAACCCAACGGCAGTTTAGAACGGCCCTCAAAAAGGGTTCGTCGAGAGTCCCGCCCACATTGGGCGAACACGAATTCCAAAAGCCACCGTGGGGCAGCCGCTGCAGGAGATAGGGCTGCTGCGCGCACCCCTGCTTCACAGCCCCACGGGGATCCCATTGACCCGTTGCCTGATCCAGAGAACGATGAGAGAGACGTTGAGGATACTTGGTCGGAGCAGGAGATGGAGATGTTGCATGAGCTACTGGTTGACAGTAACCCCCATGAAGTTGCCTATGAAAATTCTCAGTTGGTAGATACGTTGCCGTTGGCAGGCCATGAAGTCGATACCTTGTTAGACCCTAATCCTGATGTAGATGATGCATTTATGGATGCATTTTGTGATCAAGTCAGTAGGCTTGAGATTCAACAAGAGGAGCCAGACATATCACTCAGGCCCCAAAGCGACGAACTCATTGCAGTCAATGCTACCGTGAATGCAGCGGGGATGAAGCGTCCTTTAGAGACACCTGCGGCAAACACATCGCAGGCTGAGGCTTTGCTCACCCCATTGACAGACTTGGGTTACACCGAAAAACAAGCCAAGGCCATCAAACCAGAGAATCGCTCTGAGGTCATCAAGCACCATGAGGCGTTAGTCGGCCTCAGATTTAATCATGCCCAGATAGTCAAAATCAGCCAGCGGGGGCCATCGCTGGCGTACGTGGCAAACGAAGAGCCCTTGGAACTTTTTTATATATTGCCAGATTTAACTGATGATCAGTTTCTGGATATGGCAAATAGCCGTAGCGGAAACTTTGCGCTTGAAGAACTGCTTCGTGTGGCCCAAGACCTGAAAACGGGGCCGCTTCAGCTCAATACAGCGCAATTAGTGCGCATCATCGTAATGCGAGGCGCACGTCCGGCGCTCCAGGCCGTTCATTCTTTAGGCCCTGAACTCATTGGTCAGCCCTATGGCCTGACGTCTGATCAAGTGGTGAAGATTGCAAGCAATAGCGGTGGCCAGCTAGCGCTGATGGCCGTCAAGGACCACTTGATAGAGCTGACCAGCCCACCTTACTCCCTTGAACTCAAGGATGTGGTGAAGATTGCAAGCTATGACGGTGGCCAGCTAGCGCTAAAGGCCGTCAAGGACCACTTGCTTGAGCTGACCAGCGAACCTTACTTCCTTGAACCCAAGGATGTGGTCAACATTGCAAGCAAGAAGGGTGGCCAGCTAGCGCTGAAGGCCGTCAAGGACCACTTGCCTGAGCTGACCAGCGACCCTTACTCGGGGCAGTGACCACATAGGGGTAGTAAGCTCAAACCTCAGAAAATTCCGACGGCAAGGCCAGTACAGCAGTCCGCACTGTTTCAACGCGTCAGGGCACCAACCACCACGGCCGTTTGCCTCGCGCGCTCGACGTCGTCGGAGTGCATGTAGGCCCGCCGGTAAGATTCGTGCGAAAACCTGCCACATCGGCTTTGAACCGCCCCGGGTTTAGCGGGGGCTCCCACGAGAGAGAATGGAGTCTCCGCGAAACCCGGGGCGGTTCAGGCTGCGATCGTATACACGAGAGCGAAAATGTCAGAGAACTTTATTGAATATCGTTACAATTATCCCTTGGACTCGGTCGAGATTGTCCGTGTTCTTGATGCCTCCGGCATCACAAGGCCAACTGGCAACTTGCCTCGAATCGCGCGCATGTTTGCCGCTTCAAATCTAGTCATCTCGGCGTGGAAAGACGGCCGCTTGGTAGGGGTGAGCCGGTCACTCACTGACTACAGCTACTGCTGCTATCTTTCTGACTTGGCTGTTGAAAAAGGCCTCCAAGGAAAGGGCATCGGAAAGGAGTTGATCAAGCGCACACAGGCGGTGATTGGAGAAGAAGTTTCCCTCGTCTTGTTGTCGGCTCCAGGTGCTATGTCTTACTACCCGACAGTCGGTTTCCAGCAAGCTGAGAATGCCTTCGTCATAAAGCGCAAGAATTGATGCGTGGAGCTTGTGGCATGTCGCTGTTGTCTTGCTGCGCGAGCTGCGGCAAGGTTCGGCTAAGCTGAGACTTGGTTTGTATTTGGCCAAATGTGCTCATCCCCCAATAAATGTAACTAGTGCCTGACCGAAAAGCCTGAAAGTGAGGCGCAGCAAGGGTTTCAAGGCATTTAAGGTAAGCGAAGATTTCAGGGGTGAGTGGAGTTGGCCCTGCAAATTGGGGCGTGGTTCAAATCAAGGTAACAGTCTGAGACCTGTTCAGGATGATTTCTGGGCAATCAGAAGCAATGCGCTGTGCCCTGATACTCAGGGTTCTTTGTTCAGCACTGAATGCCAACATGACCCCATCCTCCTACCCAGCGGCCAAACTTGATCCAGGCCAGCGCATGGCTCTTGCCATTCAGACGTTGGCCGAGGACACCAACATCAGCAGGCTTGCCGCCACCAACGATGTCAGCCGCAAATAGGCCAAAACAGCCCATCCCCCAATAAATTCCACTTTGTAAAGTTGCTGTGAACATCCTCAGCCACATGGTGTCAAGCCTTCGCAAGTTCACCCAATGCTTTTGCCGACGCGTGACATTTCAGGCTATCTGGTTATAGCGAGCGCAAGGAAAGTGCGCAAGAATTGTCCAAACGGGCCAACCAGCGAGCCCTCTGAGGAGCCGGAATTGTCCCCCAGCGCTACTCGTTATTACTACTGGTCACTACCCCAACAAACCAAATCAAGCGCTGGCATCCTCCCTGCCCAACCGCCTCACGAACTCAGTAGCTCAAGCGTGACCCCTCCTCAGCGTCACTCCGCAGCCACCGCCTTGACCATGTCCTCAACCACCTTTTTGGCATCACCAAAGACCATCATGGTTTTGTCCATGTAGAACAAGTCATTGTCTAAGCCTGCATAGCCTGCTGCCATGCTGCGCTTGTTGACAATAATGGTTTTGGCTTTGTAGGCTTCCAAGATGGGCATGCCGTAGATGGGGCTGCCTTTGACGTGAGCGGCTGGGTTGACCACGTCGTTGGCGCCCAAAATGATGGCCACATCAACCTGTCCAAACTCGCCGTTGATGTCTTCCATTTCAAACACCTGGTCATAGGGCACATGAACGTTCTCTTGGCGGAAGCCGAGG
>JANMEO010000257.1:0-13991 GCA_031376995.1 Burkholderiales bacterium | reverse complement strand
GGTATCGCTAGCATTTGTAAAGCTGCTGATCGCCCTTCACGCCCTTTGCCAACTCAGCATGTTCAGTTCCGAGGGGTATAACTCACAGACCCTCAGTAAAAAATATCATCATCACTATCGACCACGTTCAAGCCACTGCAGCGGGCCATCAAGGCGCCGCAAATTTCTTCTGCACGAACCAAATCGCACAGCAAAATGAAAGCAGCCCGCTCGATGCACATGTTGAGCTCAGGAGACTCTGCAAACTCGTCGGCAGTGAATCTTTCAGACAAGGCCTCGAGGCGCTTATCGCTCAACAAAATGGTCCGAAGATGCTCTTGTGCCTCAGATGATTGAAAAAACGCATCATCGATATCTAAACGCTCTGCTACTGCGCACATGATGTCGTTCAATTTCATGTCCAGTCTCCTCCGAAAGCCAGGACCAAAGAGCCCTTGCAACTGTTTTCGGTGGCTTGCGGCTAAGCTTGAGCCACTGACATCAATAACAGCACACCAATCGACGATTTGCGCACTGTTTTAAAGTTTGTACCCGACATGGCCTCGATGTCACAACCTGACCCAAGGCAAAGTCGTGCCAAATGCACAACTTGCGCCAGACAAGCAACATTTGGAGGTGCGCCGCTTGATCAAACCCTGCCGCCTATGCCATAAACACAACGCCCGCAGGCTGGCTAAATCATGGTCGCCGGGTCAGAGTCAGCGCCCACTGTTGCTGCGCCTGCAGCAAATCGGGTCACGCGGCGTGCCAGCAAATGAACGTGGCTTCCGGTTTGCAAACCCAAACGGTCTCGCAAGGCGCTGTAGTCTGCGCGCTGCATCTCAACGTCGATATAGCTGCCATCGTCGAGGCGTTTAAACTCAATGCGGGTCCGGGGGCCTACGGTTAAGGCCTGCGACAAAACCACCGGCAACGTGCCCTCTTGAGGATGCGCCACGATGCCCAGCTCGTGAGGGCGCACATAACTGACCTCGCCAGCTTCAGTGCCCCCCCCGGGGGGGTGCCCGAAGCGGCCATGGAACAAGTTCACATCCCCCAGAAACTGCAGCACAAAAGGTGTGGCAGGATGGTCATAAACTTGATCGGGTGTGCCGTCTTGCTCAATGCGGCCGTGGTTCATCACCACCACACGGTCTGCCACCTCCATGGCCTCATCTTGATCATGCGTCACGAAAACGCTGGTCACATGCATCTCATCGTGCAAGCGGCGCAGCCAGCGACGCAATTCTTTGCGTACTTTGGCGTCAAGTGCCCCAAAGGGCTCATCGAGCAACAACACCTTGGGCTCGACCGCCAAGGCGCGTGCCAAGGCAATGCGCTGGCGCTGCCCACCAGAGAGCTGGTGAGGATAGCGCTCAGCGAGCCAATCGAGCTGCACCAACTTTAACAAGTCCATGACCTTGTCGCGAAGCACTTTCTCGCTCGGCCGTGTGGCCTTGGGCCGCACTCGCAAGCCGAACGCCACATTCTCGAAAATGCTCATGTGCGCAAACAGCGCATAGTGTTGAAACACAAAGCCCACATTGCGCTGGCGCACGTCATCAAAGGTGGCGTCAGCGCCATAAAAATGCACCGACCCGGAGTCAGGCAACTCTAGCCCAGCAATGATGCGCAACAGCGAGGTCTTGCCCGAACCTGAAGGCCCAAGCAAAGCCACCAACTCGCCCGAGGGGATGTCTAAATTGATTTGATCACAGACCACTGTGGTGCCAAAACGCTTGTTCAAATCACGAACTGCAATGCTCATCAAATCTCTCACTCTGAATGGTTGGGCGCACCAGCACGGCGCAACTGCGACTTGACACGCTGCTCAACCCAATATTTGAGCATCAGGCTCACCAACGCCAGCCCAGCCAGCAGCGAAGCCACGGCAAATGCAGCGGCAGATTGGTACTCGTTGTAAAGAATCTCGATGTGCAAAGGCAAGGTGTTGGTGTAGCCGCGAATATGCCCAGACACCACACTCACCGCGCCAAACTCACCCATGGCACGGGCGTTGCACAAAATAACGCCGTACAACAGCGCCCACTTCACATTGGGCAACGTCACGCGCCAAAAAATGGTCCACGCTGAGGCCCCCAAAACGCGGGCTGCCTCTTCTTGCTCAACACCTTGCGCCTGCATCAGCGGTATCAGCTCACGCGCTATAAACGGGAAGGTCACAAACATCGTTGCCAGCACAATGCCAGGCACCGCAAAAATCACTTTCAAATCGTGCGCCTGCAAAAACTCTCCCATCCAGCCCTGCAGGCCAAAAATCAACACGTAGACCAGGCCGGCGATCACGGGTGAGACTGAAAATGGCAAGTCGATCAAAGTCAATAAGAGGTTTTTACCCCAAAAATCAAACTTGGCAATGCACCAAGCCGCAGCCACACCAAACACCAAATTCAAAGGCACAGACACTGCAGCCGCAAACAAGGTCAACGACAAAGCTGACAGGGCATCAGGCTCAAGCACTGCGGCCACATAGACCTCCCAGCCCTTTTTGAAAGCCTCGACAAACACCGCAGCCAAAGGCACCAGCAAAAAAAGTGTCAAAAAAAGCAGAGTGATCAGGACGAGCGTCCATCGCACCCAAGGTGGCTCGACATGAGCACCCAGGCCGGGGCGCCGAGGGCTAGGCAAAGTCAGAGAGTCAGGGGTCATTAGGCAGGCATCCGGTTCAGCGGCCTTGGCGCTTTCGCGCCCAAGCTTGCAACAAGTTAATGGCTAACAGCATGACAAACGCTGCCACCAACATGACCACCGCAATGGCTGTGGCGCCGGTATAGTCGTATTGCTCGAGCTTGGTGATGATGAGCAGGGGGGTAATTTCAGACACCAAAGGCATGTTGCCGGCAATGAAAATCACTGAGCCATACTCACCCAACGCGCGTGCAAAAGCCAAGGCAAAGCCGGTTAATAAAGCGGGCATGATCACTGGAAAAATGACGCGGGTGAAGGTCTGCCAGCGGCTGGCCCCCAAAGTGGCAGCGGCTTCTTCTAGTTCAGGCTGCATGTCTTCGAGCACAGGCTGCACGGTGCGCACCACAAAAGGCAAGCCAATGAAAGTCAGGGCCACCAAAACCCCCAATCGGGTATAAGACACCGTGATGCCAAGCATGGCCAAATATTGGCCAATCCAACCATTAGTGGCGTACAAGCCCGTGAGCGCAATCCCCGCCACCGCCGTGGGCAACGCAAATGGCAAATCAACCAAGGCGTCCATCACTCGCTTGCCCACAAACTCATAACGCACCAGCACCCACGCCACGATCAAGCCAAAAAATGTGTTGAGCACGGCGGCCAGCAACGAGGCCCCAAAGGTGAGCTTGTAAGACGCCACCACACGCGGTGTGCTTACAGCCTCCCAAAAGGCTGGCCAGCTCAAGGTGAAAGTTTTCAAAAAAACCGCTGACAACGGGATCAACACGATGAACGCCAAGTACATCAAGGTGAACCCCAGCGCCAAGTCAAAGCCTGGCAAAACCGTGTGGCGCTTTAAAAGCATCCGAGAAAAAATCATGCGATGCCTTCATGTTTGACAAGGATCGGAGGGTGCGCCCCTTGCACTGGCAACAAACACCAACCCAAATGCTGTTAGCCACAAAACTGCTCATGGTAGGGGCACTTGACTCATCAGCCAACAAATAAATTCTCAGTTGCTTATGCCAAAAATGCGATGTCAGTGGCCTTAACCATTGATTCACATGGCAACGCAGGTTTTCAAAACGCCAAGGGGTCGCACACCACCCGCAAGGCCAAACACAAATCATCCCACGCCTTGGCTTTATCTTGCGGGCTGCGCAGCAAGTAAGCGGGTGGATAAGTCACCACCAGGGGCACCCCTTGATAGCGGTGCACACGTCCACGCAAACGCCCCATGGGCTCGGTGCTGCCCAGCAGGCTTTGAATGGCAAAGCGGCCCATCGCCAAAATGATGCGCGGGCGCAGCAGCCCAACCTGACGGGCCAGGTAAGGCTCACACTGCACGAGCTCGGTGGCCTCAGGGTTGCGCTGGCCTGGGGGGCGACATTTCACTGCGGTGGTCAAAAAAACCTGATGGGCTGCATCGGCCCTGCGGCCATCACTGAAAGTTTCATGTTGAGTGCACTGAATAGCACGCAGCATGTTGTCCAGAAGCTGACCTGATTTGCCCACAAAAGGCTCTCCTTGGCCCCCGTCTTGCGCAGCTGGTGCATCGCCCACCACCAGCCAGTGAGCCTGAAGCGACCCCACGCCGAACACTCCCTGGCTGCGCCCACTGCACAGCTTGCAGGCGGAGCAGTGGGCCACAGTTGTTTGCAACCCCACCCAATCCATCTGCTGCAGACCGGCCACCCTCAAGGGTTCTGCTGCCATTGAGCTAAGCCCTAGTTCAGGCCGGGGCGCTGTGCGAATGGGTGGAGTCGAAGTTGGCTCGGGACGCGATGCCCTGGCCTCAGGCAAGCTGGAGGCCAGGGCGCCCCCATCGGTAGCCCTGCTAGCAGACGCCGCTTTCAGATGCGGCTCCCACACACGCAAGCCCATCTCATCGAGCATGGCGCGTTGTCGAGAAGACCAGCTCATAACAATGACATGCTCATGATCAAAGCATCTTCACGCTGCCCATGTGATGCGGGATAGTAGCCAGGCCGATGGCCAATGAGGCGCATGCCATAACGTTCGTAAAGCGCGATAGCCCGCAAATTGCTCGGTCGAACCTCGAGAAGCAAGGCTTCAGCCCCCTGCCTGCGACCCAAAGCCACGAGCTGATCGAGCAACAAACGCGCATGGCCTTGGCCCTGCGCCCAAGTAGCCACCGTGAGATTTAAAAGATGCACCTCACCAGCCCCCAAACATGCCCACCCATAGGCCCTGAGCGACAAAATATTGGAGGCAGCCGCGCCATGCCCCGGACTGGGGTCGACCTCATTGGGCCCAGGCCCCCACAAAGATTGAGTCCAATAGCCCGCTAGCAGCGAATCCATGAAGTTGCCTCGCGTCCATGCAAACTCGTAGGTGGCCTGCTCGAGTTCCATCACGTCATCCAGATCGGCATGCGAGAGCGGCCGCAAAACGCACGCACTGCAGACACTGTGAGCAGCAGGCATATCAACCGCGCGCCATGGTTTTGATCGCGTCACGCTGCGCAGTGGTTTGCGCAACCTGATCCCGCACATAACTGGGCAACGCATGCATCGCCTGCATCACATCGCCGCGCCGCCAAGCCTGCTGAGCCAAAGGCACCAAGGCTTGTGCGCGAGGCAAGGCCTGAGGACAACGCTCGGCAGCCCCGGTGTCGAGCTGATTGCCAAAAACACCCAAGGCGGTTCCGGCCACACAATGAGCCGGTGCCACTAGCAAGCGCTCGTTGAAGACTTCTGGGGTTGCCAGATGAGGGGCTGTTAAGGTCAGCCACTGGCTGCCACACCACTGATACTGAGCCGCATAGATTTCGCCCATGCGCGCATCCATCGCCACCCACACCGTTTGCGCAGCACCTGACGCCTTCGACCAAGCCAGCCCATCGGCTGCATCTTGGGCCACAGCCATCAAAGTATCCAGGGCCAACACGGGCTTGCCCGCCCCAAACGCCAAACCCTGGGCCACCGAGCAAGCGGTGCGCAAGCCGGTGAAGGCCCCTGGCCCCCGGCCAAAAGCAATCGCATCGAGCAGCGCCCATGAACAGTCGGCAGCCGCCATCATCGATTGTATGACCGGAATCAAGCGCGCTGAAGCCAGCGCAGCCCCAGGCTCTTCAGTCGCCCACTGACCCTGAGGGGTACTCAGCACCACGCTCATCAACTCAGTGGCAGTATCAAAGGCCAACACATGGGACAAATCGGTTTGAAGCCTCATAGACAACCCAGCCTCTTAAGGCTGCAAAGTAAGCGTTCAAGTGTAGCTTGGTGGGGTGCAATTAAAGTGGTGAATTCCCTTTTTTGCGTGGTCACGCTGCTGGCTGAGCAAGCCTGAAAACAGCCCACACGTTTTGTTTCTTGAGAGGCGCTTCGCAGCCGAGTTCATACCGACGACATGAAAAAAGGTTGGCAGTTCAGGTGAACCGAGAAACGGCAGTTGAACGCGCCCGAGTGGGCCCAAATATCAATAGTCATCAGGGTTTCCTCGCGGATGAAAGCGGTCAACTGCCGTTTCTAGAGTTAAGCAAGGCGGAGAAATATTGCCCTGAACAATCAGGGCAACGCAGTGAAAGGAGTTGGCGCCTTGCTTGTGCATCGTTGAGGCATAAGAGCGGGTGATGAAAAAACTTCAGCCTAATTGACTGTGCGACTGCAGCCTTAGACTTCCTCTTTGACCTTGCTCATCCGTTTGGCCATCACTCAGATGTACCCATCGGAACTGAAGATGGGTACATACGTACTCACCAAAAAAATTTGCTTATCAAGACCCAGAACAGGGCCATCGCATGGAGAACTTTGTGATTTTTTTATGGCGTGACTCGTTCTCACGTCCAGAAGGTATGCCCTTGAGTGGCGCACAAGTGCCCGCAGGTTCCTATCACCTCAAGCTTTTAAGCCAGAGGTTGTCACGTGTCAGACTTGACTCAAGGCTTTTGCAAGCGCAGTTGCATCACAAGGTGCCGTAGCGCAGCCCAAGGGCTGCTAGGCCACGCCGGGTGCTTAAGGCCCTTGATAACGCCATCGCATTCATGAGCGGCCTGCAGCCAGGTTTGTAGCTGCGGCGCTGTTAATCGAGGGGTCAGCTGCTCAAATAAACGCTCTTTAACCCCCCACACACGTGCCTGACGAAGCGCCATGGGCAGGGGCTGGCGGGCTTGCAGGGCGCTGTGCACGCGCTGCAAGGCTCGAATGTCTTCGCTCACGCTCCAGTGCACCAGCACCGCCGCTTCGCCCTCGCCCTCTAGACCCCAAAGCATGCGCAAGGCACGCGCCGTGTGGCCTGACCAGATGGCCTCGCCAAGGCTGAAGACATCGTAGCGCGCGACATTAAAAACAGCCTGGTGAATGTTGTTGGGACTCAGCTCACCCGGTGGGTAAAGCAAACCAAGTTTTTGGATTTCTTGATGAGCCGCCAGCAGGTTGCCCTCAACTTGGTCGGCAAAAAATTGCAAGCTGTTTTGGCCCGCTTCACCCCCTTGCACACGCTGACCTTGTGCTGCCAAACGTTGCGCAATCCAGATGGGCAAGGCTTTGCGATCCACCGAGTCAACTCGAACCATCACCCCCGCTTGCTCAAGGGCCATGGCCCAGGCACTTTGCTGCTGCTGCCGGTCCAAGCGAGGCAAAACAATGAGCGAGACCGCATGGGGATCGAGTTGAACGCAATAGCGCTGCAGGGCCTCTGAACCCTCTTTGCCAGGCTTGCCAGAGGGGATGCGAATTTCGATCAGTTGACGCTCGCCAAATAGGCTCATCGATTGGCTAGCGCCGAGCAGCCCACTCCAGTTGAAGTTAGCCCCGGCTACCGTGTGCACCTGCCGCTCAGTGCAGCCTGCCGCACGAGCAGCAGCGCGTACGCCATCAGCGGCCTCTTGCACCAGCAGGGTCTCATCTCCCCACAGCGTGTAAAGCGGCTTGAGGGCGCCCGCCTTGGCCAAGTGGGCCTTGAGTTGATCGGCTCGAACTTGCATGGCTCAAGGCATTTTCACCGCCACCAAGCGGCGCATGACCTGGTCAGCGATCTCCACTTGCATCGAGCGCATCATCGAGATTTCTTCTTTTTCTTTGCCCAAGGCTTGTGATTCGTTGTAGGCCATGCTGCGCACCACCACCAACTCAGTGGAGCCTAACAGTTCAACACCCGCCAAGTTGCGTAAGCGAAATTTGAAGCGATAGGTGAGGTCAATTGAGCGAATTTGGCCTGCCAGAGTAAAGGCCCCTTTGGTGCGCTCAGAGGCGTCTGTCAGTACGTCAAGGATGGCATCTGCTTGGGCCAGGTCACCGATGACGCGGGTGCTGCGGCTGGTGTTAATCAGCAGCCGCAGTTCACTGGCCATGGGGGCCTGCACCGCAAAACCACTGAAGGCCAAGGCCCTGAAAGGCAAATCAGGGGCTTGGCGCGGGGCAAAGCCGCATGCGCTCAAGCCCAAAGTGCCCAGGAAAACACAACACTGCCGACGCCGCATGCCAACTTCTTTAAGAGGATGCATGATGTTGCTCACACCAACACCATATTGACCAACCGCCCCGCAACCACAACCACTTTTTTGAGGGTGGCCCCCTGTGCAAATTTGCCAAACTCCGGACTGGCCATGGCCGCAGCCTCAATCGTGGCGTGGTCGGCATGCGCTGAGACTTGCAGCGTGCCGCGAAGCTTGCCATTGATTTGCAGCATCAACGACAACTGATCTTGGACCAAAGCAGATTCATCCACCTCGGGCCATGGCGCATCCAGCAAGTCACCCTGGCTGAACACAAAACCCAGCTCTTGCCACAAGACCCACGTGATGTGCGGACAAGCCGGATAAAGCACACGCAACAGCAAACCCATGCCCTCCGTGGCCAAGGCAGGGCGCTGGCCGTCATGAGGCAGTTTCTCTAGCAGGTTCATCAGCTTCATGCAGCCAGAGATGACTGTATTGAACTGCAGCCGCTCGTAGTCAAAGTTGATTTGCTTCAAGACGAGGTGAAACTCTCGGCGGGTGGCTTTGCCAGCTGGGTTAAGGCCCTGAATTGGCGAGCCAGCCAAGTCAGACTGATGAGCCGCAGCAAAAGCCCAGACGCGACGCAAAAAACGGTGAGCGCCATCGACACCCGAGTCGTTCCACTCTAAGGTTTGCTCAGGCGGGGAGGCAAACATGACAAACAGTCGGGCCGTGTCAGCACCCAACTGTTGAATAAGCGCCTGGGGGTCAACGCCGTTATTTTTAGACTTGGACATGGTGGTCCAACCTTCGTACTGAACAGGCTGACCATCTTGCCTGGCCGTCGCGCTGAGCACTTTGGCGTGCTCATCGCGCACGATGTCGAGGTCATGGGCCCAAAAATAGTCTTTGCCGCCGCCCTCACCCACACGCACATACGCCTCGTTGAGCACCATGCCTTGGGTGAGCAATTGGGTAAAGGGCTCATCGAACTTCACCAGCCCCAGGTCGCGCATGACTTTGGTCCAAAAGCGTGCATACAGCAGGTGCAAAATGGCATGCTCAATGCCGCCGATGTACTGGTCCATCGGCATCCAGTAGTCGGTCCCCTGCCCTACCATGGCCTGGGTATTGTGGGGGTCGCAGTAGCGCATGAAATACCATGACGAGTCGACAAAAGTGTCCATGGTGTCGGTTTCGCGACGCGCCGGTCGGCCGCAGACTGGGCAGGGCGCATTCAAAAATGCGGCATGCTTGTTCAAGGGGTTGCCGCTACCATCAGGAACCACGTCTTCAGGCAAAACCACCGGCAAGTCGCGCTCGGGCACAGGCACTGCGCCATGCTCATCGCAATGGATGATGGGGATGGGCGTGCCCCAATAACGCTGACGGCTGATGCCCCAGTCGCGCAGACGCCATGTGGTTTTTTTCTCGCCCAGGCCACGAGCTTGCAGGTCAGCGGCGATGGCATCGATCGCCTGCCGAGATTGAAGGCCGTTGTAGGGGCCTGAAGCCACGAGAACACCGCGTGTTTTGTCGGCATAACTGTCTTGCCACACCGCAGCGTCAAAGGCGGGTTGACCGGGAACCTCGACCACGGCTTTGACCGGCAGTGCATAGCGACGAGCAAATGCGAAGTCTCGCTCATCGTGAGCGGGAACCCCCATAACCGCACCATCGCCGTAACTGATCAACACATAATTGCCAACCCAGACAGGCACGGCTTCGCCACTCAAGGGATGCCGCACATGAAGCCCTGTAAAGACCCCTTTCTTTTCTTGGGTGGCCAGCTCGGCTTCGGTGGTGCCACCCGCACTGCACTCTTGAATAAAGGCCGCCACGTCAGGGCTGCTGCAAGCGGCATGCTGGGCCAAGGGGTGCTCGGGCGCAACGGCGCAGAAGGTGACCCCCATGAGGGTATCTGCCCGAGTAGTGAAAACATACAGTCGGCCCTCATTAACCCGCTGCCCTAGGGAATTTTGAATGTCGTGGGGAAAGGCAAACCGCACGCCCTCGCTTTTGCCAATCCAGTTTTCTTGCATCAAGCGCACGCGCTCAGGCCAGCCCTCAAGCCCCGTTTGCACTGAGCTGAGCAGCTCATCAGCGTAGTGGGTGATGGCCAGGTAGTAGCCAGGGATTTCGCGTTTTTCAACAGGGGCACCACTGCGCCAGCCCTTGCCATCAATGACTTGTTCGTTGGCCAGCACCGTCTGATCCACGGGATCCCAATTGACCACTTGGGTGCGCCGCTCGGCGATACCGGCCTCGAGCATCTTTAAAAATAACCACTGGTTCCAGCGATAGTAAGTGGGGTCGCAAGTGGTGATTTCGCGACTCCAGTCGATGGCCAGGCCCATGGCCTGCATCTGGCTTTTCATGTAGGCGATGTTGTCGTAGGTCCATTGGGCTGGCGGCACTTTGTGCTTGATGGCTGCGTTTTCGGCCGGCAGGCCGAAAGCATCCCAGCCCATGGGCATGAGAACGTTGTAGCCCTTCATGCGCAGCTGACGAGCCATCATGTCGTTGATGGTGTAGTTGCGCACATGGCCCATATGCAGCTTGCCGCTGGGATAAGGCAACATCGAGCACGCATAAAATTTGCGGCGACGGCGGGTGCTGTCTTCCGTGACACGGTAAGCGTCAGCTTGGGTCCAGGCAGCTTGAGCCACACGTTCGATATCAGCAGGTTTAAAATCAGGGGTCATGAGCGGCAGCGCCATCAGGCGCCTTCAATGAGTTGGCAATAGTCAAAAGACAAGAGGGGGCTGCTTGCGCCCCCTCAACTGGGGCAGCAGTACCCCACCTCAGCGCAAGGATTGAGCAGGCACAGAGGGCGGTGGAAGGGGCTCGGTCACAAAACCGATGCGTGTCAAGCCGGCTTTTTGCAACACCCCCATGAGTTCGGCCACGCGACCATAAGGCACATTGCGGTCGGCATGCAGGTGCACATCAGGAGGAGGAGTTTGCTGGGCGGCCGCATCAAGGCGGGCGATAAAGTCTGCATCGCTAACCATTTTGTCGCCCAGGTAGCGCTGGCCTGCTGCATCTAGCGCTACCGAAATAAACTGCGGTGTCTCAGTGGGCTGGGCTGCGTCAGAGGGCGGCAGATCGAGCTTGAGCGTCGACGTCATGAGCGGCGCGGTGATCATGAAAATCACCAACAACACCAACATCACATCGATCAACGGTGTCATGTTGATGTCGCTCATGGGCCTGGGGCCCATAGCGCGGTCAAGGCGCCCGAATGCCATGGTCTCAAACCTCCAAAGAACGGCGCACGGGTTCGCCTGCAGCTTGCGCCCAATCAAGCCGCATCTCGCGCAGGTCGTGAGCAAAGCCCTCAAGGGCGACCTCGCACGAGCCCGCAAGTTTGCCAAAAATGTTGTAAGCCAAAACAGCCGGTATGGCTACAGCCAGGCCTGCCGCCGTCATGATCAGGGCCTCGCCCACAGGGCCAGACACGCGCTCTAAAGTGAGTGCACCGCCGGTCGAGACACTGAGCAAAGCGTGGTAAATGCCCCAAACTGTGCCCAACAAACCAACGAACGGCGCTGTACTGCCAATAGAGGCCAACAACACTTGCCCATACTGCAGCGGAAAGAGCACGCTGTTAAGCGCATCACGCAGCCGGCGGGTCAACTGTGAGGCTTGATGGGACTGAGATTCAAGAGACGGGCCTTGGGGCTCGAGAATGGCAGCCGCCACCAAAGGCGACACCAGCCCCTCGCGGTCTAAGGCCTGCAAACGCGCGCTGGCAGCCTCTAGGTTGAGCGCCGACCAAAAGGCTGGCACAGCACGAGCGATGTCTTTGCGCGCCCGCTGCAGCAGCCAGGCTTTCCAAAAAATCACTACCCACGCACTCACAGACATCAGCAGCAACACACCAGCCACGATGTGGCTCACGGTGTCACCTTGGCGCCAGAAATATGCCAAGCCATCCATGTTTTAAGCCTCTTTAGGAGCTGAAGTTGGAGTGGTCCTCAAGCCAAGCACGTCGTTCATGCCAAAACAGCCCACACGCTGCCCCATCAAAAACCTCGCCGCCCTGATGCTGCCTTGAGCATAGGTTGAGCGGCTTGAGCTTTTATGAGTGAGTTCAATGCGCTCACCCATACCGGCAAATAGCACGGTATGGTCACCCACGACATCGCCACCTCGAACCGTGGCAAAGCCAATTTGGGAGGGATCTCGAGCACCAGTGACCCCCTCACGGCCATAAATGGCGCAGTCTTGAAGATTGCGACCCAGCGCATGAGCCACCACCTCGCCCATTTTGAGCGCCGTGCCGCTGGGGGCGTCAACCTTATGCCGATGATGGGTTTCAATGATTTCGATGTCGTAGCCCTCGCTCAAAGCGCGTGCAGCGCAGTCGATCAGTTGCATCAGCACATTGACGCCAACGCTCATGTTAGGCGAAAAAACCATGGCCAACTCAGAAGCATAGCCCTGCAAAACCGCCTTTTGCTCGTTAGAAAACCCGGTGGTGCCGATCACCACTTTGACCCCCAAATCACGACACACCGCCAAGTGGGCCAAGGTGCCTTCGGGGCGGGTGAAATCGATCAACACTTGAGCGCAAGCCAAGCCCGCTGCGATGTCATCAGTAATCTGAACCCCGCTGCAGCGACCCAAAAAAGCCGCGGCGTCAAGACCCACACCGGTATCGAGAGACAAGGCACCACAGAGCTGCAGATCGGGGGCGTCAATCACCGCCTCGATCAACATGCGGCCCATGCGGCCCGTGGCGCCAGCCACGGCAATTCGAATCGGATCAGACATCAGCGGGGCTCCAGCGGAGGGTAGGTGCGCGCAGGGCGTGAAGCATTGCGCTCAGGCGCACGCTCAGAAACAGGCGCCGATGCAGATACGGGGGCTGCTGCGCTTGGCAAAGCTTTGACTTGCTCAGACGTCAAGACCAGCGATGGCACATTTTTGACCGGCTTGGCTGTATCAATAGAAGCCACAAAGTCGCGCTCAGCGGGCAGCTCAGGCGCATCGATACGGCTCAGGCGATCGCCCTGAAAACGGACCACAACATTGCGCTGCTGAGGGGCAGCCCCAGGGCGACGGATGGTAAAAACATAGTCCCAACGGTCGGCATGAAAAATATCTTCCAACATGGGAGAGCCAAGCACATCACGCACCTCAGAACGGGTCATGCCCACCCGCACCTGATCAACCTGTTCACGGGTAAGCACATTGCCTTGGACCACCTCAATGCGATATGGCGTCACGAGACCCCAAAAGGCGTCAGTGCCCCGGCTTGCGCACGCTGTGAGCAGGCTCAAGCTGGCCCCAAAGGCGCAAATAAAAAAACGTGTAGACATCACAAGCATGGGAGAGAGCACCTAGAAAAAACAACCCGACAAAGCAAGCATGGTGAGGAAATTCGCAAGCTCGATATCATCAGCCAATTCTAGTCGCGTCAACCTTCGTATTGCCTAAACCCTGCATCACTGACATGACCCACGCCGAAGAGCTCAAAAGCAATGGCCTCAAAGCCACTTTACCGCGCATCAAAATCTTGGATGTATTTCAGACGTCGCCGCTTCGACACATGACGGCTGAAGATGTGTACAAAATTTTGCTGCACGATGGCGCTGACGTCGGCTTGGCGACGGTATACCGCGTGTTGATGCAGTTTGAGCAAGCAGGCATTTTGTCGCGCCACCATTTTGAAAGCGGTAAGGCCGTCTTTGAGCTCAACGAGGGCCAGCATCATGACCACTTGGTCTGCTTAGATTGCGGCCATGTTGAAGAATTTTTTGATGCTGAAATTGAGAAGCGCCAAAAATCGGTGGCCGCAGCGCGTGGGTTTGAATTGCAAGACCACTCGCTGTCTCTTTACGCGGCTTGCACCAAGAAAAACTGCCCCAATCGGGGCTAAGGATCTGGCCCGGAATAACTTGGCTGTTTATCGCGCTGCCATGGGGGTCCAGTGCAAGGCGCGACCCTTGCCAAG
>JANMEO010000203.1:0-1652 GCA_031376995.1 Burkholderiales bacterium | reverse complement strand
CCAACGCGCCGGGTGGTCTTAGTGTGGCGCACAACCTTCACCAGGTATGAAGCCATTGCGGCCTTGCGCAATGCCATCTACGCTTGCCCGCTAAGGGGGGTCACGCTGTTGTCGTGAGGATGGCGTGTTTTTAGGTTCAATTGACGCCCGCCTGGGCCTTGAAGCTGTCTGCCAAAATTTGCAGGCCCTCTTGCAGTAGGCTGTCGCTGGCGGTGAGGGGTACCAATATGCGTATGACGTTGCCGTGTATGCCGCAGGCCAGCAAGATCAATCCCCGGCGTGCGGCCTCTGCGACCACCTGCTGCGTGAGTTCAGGGTCTGGCTGGTCAGGGCGGGCTTGCTTAAACAGCTCGATGGCCACCATGGCCCCCAGGCCGCGCACATCCTTGATCGATGCAAACTCAGTGGCCAATTGTCTGAGTTGCGCGACAAGCAGATCACCGATTGCGCGGCTTCGGTCTAGCAGTCGCTCATTGTCAAACACTTTGAGCACGGCCAGGGCTGCAGCGCAGCTGATGGGTGAGCCGGCATAGGTGCCTCCTAAACCCCCTGGTCCAGGGGCGTCCATCACTTCAGCGCGGCCCACAACGCCAGAGATCGGAAAGCCACCTGCCATGGATTTGGCCGTGGTGATCAAATCGGGCGCTACCGGCCATTGTTCGCTGGCAAACCAGGTGCCCGTGCGCCCGGCCCCGGTTTGCACCTCGTCGGCAATCAACAAAATGCCATGCTGCTCGGCCAGCTTGCTGAGCCCCAAAATAAACTCGTTGGGTGCGATATAGAAGCCCCCTTCGCCCTGCACGGGCTCTAAGATGAAGGCGGCAACGCGCTCGGGCTCAATGTCATTTTTGAACAGCAGGGCCACCGAATGCAGCGCCGCTTGCACACTGACACCGTGCAGCGGGTTGGGAAAGCAAGCGTGGTAGACATCACCTGGAAAGGGGCCAAAACCGGTTTTATAGGGCGCGATTTTGCCCGTCAGGCCCAGGGTCATTAGCGTGCGGCCGTGGTAGCCGCCCTGGAAAGCAATGATGCCTGGGCGCTTGGTGGCCGAGCGCGCGATTTTGATGGCGTTTTCGACGGCTTCAGCCCCTGTGGTCAGCAGCAGCGTTTTTTTGGCAAAATTGCCTGGCGCTAAGGCGTTGAGCCGTTCAGCCAACTCGATATAAGGCTCGTAGGCCAAGACTTGAAAACAGGTGTGGGTGTACAGACTCAGCTGATGCTGTACCGCCTCGATCACATCGGGATGGGCATGACCCGTATTGAGCACAGCGATGCCGCCAGCAAAATCGATGTAGCGCTTGCCTTCAACATCCCAAACCTCAGCATTGAGTCCCTTGGCGATGCACAGGTTATGGGCATGGCCAACACCCCGCGCCACGGCAGCATGGCGCCGGGCCATCAGACTGGGATTGGTGAGGGGCGGGGTGGCAGCAGGCATGGGGCCGTTTGGTGCGCAAGGGGGCATGGATCAAACAGCATCCCGAAGTCAATTGTGTGCTTCGGGATTCGAAGTTGCTTGCAGGGCTTGCAGGGCTTGCAGGCCCTGCAAGGGTCCCACAGAGGCCCAAAGTCTATCGGTTATAGGCAGTCTCGCCATGCGAAGCGATGTCCAGGCCCTCGCGCTCAGCCTCTTCGGTGACACGCAGGCC
>JANMEO010000183.1:0-54206 GCA_031376995.1 Burkholderiales bacterium | reverse complement strand
ACAACGCTGCAGATCCGTTTTCAAAACGGCTCAGCGACCCGGCATCTTCAGTTCCGAGGGGTATACGCATTGCACCGCATCCCGTCACCCCCTCTGACAACACAACATCTTTAGGGTTGAATCGGTAATTGGCTGTTCACCAGCGATGCGGCTGCCCTTAAACTCGTCATCCATGCGTATCCTCGGTATTGAATCCTCTTGTGATGAAACGGGTGTGGCCTTGCTTGAATGTCAGGCTCAGGGTGTGCCGCGCTTGCTGGCCCAGGCCCTCCACAGCCAAGTTCATATGCACCAGGCTTACGGCGGTGTGGTTCCTGAGTTGGCCTCCAGAGACCATATTCAGCGTGTGATTCCATTGCTTGAACAGGTTTTGTCCGATGCTCGTTTGTCCCTTCAGGCCATAGAGCATGTTGCCTTTACGCGAGGGCCCGGTTTGGCGGGTGCTTTGCTGGTGGGTGCTGGTGTGGCCAGCGCATTGGCGGCTGCACTCGGCGTCCCCGTGTCCGGAATTCATCACTTGGAGGGGCATTTGTTGTCACCGTTTTTATCACGGGACCCGCCAGAGTTTCCATTTGTGGCGTTGCTGGTGTCCGGAGGGCACACCCAGTTGATGAGGGTCAATGACGTTGGCCAATACACCCTACTCGGTGAAACCATTGATGATGCTGCAGGCGAAGCTTTCGATAAGTCAGCCAAGTTGATGGGCTTGGGCTACCCCGGTGGCCCCGCATTGGCAGGCTTGGCTGAAGCTGGCGACCCCGGGCGATTCATTTTCCCCCGCCCGCTATACCACAGTCCCGACCTGAATTTCTCCTTTGCGGGTCTCAAAACAGCGGTGCGCTCCCAGGTGCTCAAGTTGGTCGAGCCACGTTCAAAGCAAGATCTGGCAGACGTGGCTGCGGCGACAGAGTTGGCCATCGTTGACGTGTTGGTGCATAAATCGCTGGCGGCGCTCAAACAAACAGGCTTGAGTCGTTTGGTGGTGGCTGGCGGGGTGGGCGCCAATCACAGCTTGCGAACTCGATTGAATCATGAGTGTCGCCATCGCCAATTCAAGGTGCACTATCCTGAGCTGGCTTTGTGTACTGACAATGGCGCCATGATTGGGCTGGCTGCAGCGATGCGCTGGCAGCGTGGTTTGCTGGCCGATACACCAGACTATGGCTACAGCGTTTTGCCGCGCTGGAGCCTGGAGATGGGCGCGTCGACGAATCGGGCCTGATCTCAAGCTCTCAAGAACTCCAGGAAACGAGCAAAGACAGCTACTTTAACGGTAGAATCGTGTGCTTTTGAGGTTTTCCGCCTCAAAGCATCGCACGGCGTCGGTATGTTTCACTGACGACCGCAAGTCATTTTCTAGGAAACACCCATGAGTACCACCACTGCCCAAAAGGCTGAGATCGTCAAAGACAATGCCCGCGGCGCCAAAGACACCGGCTCTCCCGAGGTTCAGGTGGCCCTGCTGACGGCCCGCATCAACGATCTGACGCCACACTTCAAAGCCCACAAAAAAGATCATCACGGTCGTCGTGGTCTGCTCAAGCTGGTCAATGCCCGCAAGGGTCTCTTGACCTATCTCAAAGGCCGCGATGCGGATCGTTACACCGCCTTGATTCAAAAGCTCGGGTTGCGTAAGTAGTCTGACTTTTTAAATTTGCAGAGCCTGTCTGGCCACACCAGTACAGGCTTTTTGTTTTTCTATTGACTGCGCCAAGCCGTTGCAAAATAAGTTGGCGCTTCTCTTTCCTGCAGTCAATTGAAGCTGGGCAAGTGGGGTGCTGGGTGAGCATTCCAGGGCGCTGGGGGCACGGCAGGCGGGTCAAGCTACCGTTGCTTGGCATCCCAAACACTTGATCCAGTGGCAAGCAATATGCCATTCGGTACCTCATACAACATCGGAGAAAGTCATGAGCAGCATGTTCAATAAAGTTACTAAGACCTTCCAGTGGGGACAAAACACAGTCACCCTTGAGACGGGTGAGGTCGCGCGCCAAGCCAGCGGCGCCGTGATGGTCAATATGGATGACACCGTGATCTTGGCCACAGTGGTCGCGGCAAAGAATGCCAAACCTGGCCAAGATTTTTTCCCATTGACAGTTGATTATTTAGAAAAAACTTATGCGGCCGGCAAAATCCCCGGCAGCTTTTTCAAGCGAGAAGGTCGCCCGAGTGAGCTCGAAACCCTGACTTCGCGCTTGATCGACCGCCCTTTACGCCCCTTGTTTCCAGAAGGTTTTTTCAACGAAGTGCAGGTCGTGATTCATGTTTTATCTTTGAACCCTGAAGTGGCCGCAGACATTCCATCTTTGATAGGTGCCAGCGCCGCTTTGGCCATCTCGGGTGTGCCATTCAATGGCCCCATGGGTGCGGCTCGGGTGGCTTACATTGGCGGCAATTACGTTCTCAACCCCAGTAAGGCTCAATTGGCAGGGTCCAAAATGGATCTCGTTGTGGCGGGTACTCATGCGGCCGTATTGATGGTCGAGTCAGAAGCGCAGCAGCTCAGCGAGGAAGTGATGCTGGCCGGCGTGGTTTTTGGTCACGAGCAAAGCAACATCGCCATCGAAGCCATCAATGCACTCGTGCGGGATGCCGGCAAACCTGCCTGGGATTGGGTGGCGCCGGCGAAGGATGAAGCTTTCATCGCCAAGATCAATGCCCTGGCTTCTGAGCCTGTGCAGGCTGCTTACCAAATTCGGTCCAAGCAGCAGCGCACCCAAGCCATGCGTGAGGCCTATGCCACGACCAAGGCCGCTCTAAAGGCAGAAGGTTTGCCCTTTGACGAAGTTAGTCTTGATGCATTGTTGTTTGATATTGAAGCTAAGATCGTTCGGGGTCAAATTCTCTCGGGTGAGCCACGCATCGATGGTCGCGACACACGCACTGTGCGTCAGATAGAGATCCGCAATGGTGTTTTGCCTCGCGTGCATGGGTCTAGCTTGTTCACGCGGGGCGAGACCCAAGCTTTGGCAACAGCCACCTTGGGCACTGACCGTGACGCGCAAAAGATCGATGCCTTGGCGGGTGAATTCTCTGAACACTTCATGCTGCACTACAACATGCCTCCTTTTGCCACTGGAGAAACTGGCCGTGTGGGGACACCGAAGCGTCGCGAGGTGGGCCATGGCCGACTCGCCAAGCGGGCATTGATGGCCGTGCTTCCTGAGCGCAGCGACTTTCCTTATGCCATGCGGGTGGTGTCCGAGATTACCGAGTCCAATGGTTCGTCATCGATGGCGTCTGTTTGTGGCGGTTGTCTGGCCTTGATGGACGCCGGGGTGCCCCTGAAGGCCCATGTGGCGGGCATTGCGATGGGCCTGATCAAGGAAGGCAACCGATTCGCTGTGCTGACGGACATCTTGGGTGATGAAGATCATTTGGGCGATATGGACTTTAAAGTGGCGGGTACTGCCATGGGTGTCACAGCTTTGCAAATGGACATCAAAATTCAAGGCATTACCAAAGAGATCATGCAGGTTGCCCTGGCACAAGCCAAAGAGGCTCGTTTGCATATCCTTGGCAAAATGGTTGAAGCCATGGGCTCTGCCAAGGCTGAGGTGTCTGAATTTGCACCTCGCTTGTTCACCATGAAGATCAATCCTGAAAAAATTCGCGACATCATTGGCAAGGGTGGGGCCGTGATTCGCGCGTTGACCGAAGAGACTGGCACGCAGATCAACATTGATGAAGATGGCACCATCACCATCGCCTCCAATGACAGTGAAAAAGCTGCGATTGCCAAGCGTCGCATCGAGGAGATCACTGCTGAGGTCGAGATCGGCATGGTTTACGAGGGGGCTGTCACCAAGATTCTTGATTTTGGTGCGCTGATCAACCTGTTGCCCGGCAAAGACGGCTTGCTCCACATCAGTCAGATTGCCCATCAGCGTGTTGAAAAAGTTACTGATTTCCTTAAAGAAGGTCAGGTGGTCAAAGTCAAGGTGCTTGAAACCGATGAAAAGGGTCGCATTAAGCTGTCGATGAAGGCGTTGATTGAGCGCGAGTCGGTGGCTCACCCGGTTCAACCTGCTCAGCCTGCTGAGCAGGTTTGAGCAACGTTTGAGTCTGGCTGTTGCGTCGATGGGTTCACCCATGCTGCCCAGTGTCTGCCCATGCCCATGAATGTCATTGAGATCCAGGCCTTTGGGGTGCCCAATGTCTTGCGTTTGGCGCAGCGTTTAAAGCCTGTGCCCGGCGATGGCGAGTTGCTTATTTCGGTGGCGGCCAGTGGCATCAATCGCCCTGATGTTTTGCAGCGCAAGGGGTACTATGCACCTCCCCCGGGGGCTTCTGATATCCCGGGTCTGGAGGTCGCTGGCACCGTGATTGCGGGCCATCAGCGTGATTTGGATGCATGGGGGTGGCGAGTGGGTGACCCTGTTTGCGCCCTGGTCTCGGGTGGCGGTTATGCCCAATATTGCGTGGCGCCCGTGGGCCAGTGCTTGCCGATTCCTGCTGGTTTGAGTCATGCCCAGGCTGCTTGCTTACCTGAAGCCTGCTTCACAGTCTGGTCCAACGTCTTTCAACGGGGTGCATTGCAACCTGGTGAAACCCTTCTGATTCAGGGTGGCAGTAGCGGCATTGGTGTCACGGCCATTCAGATGGCCAAGGCGTGGGGAGCTCGAGTGCTTGTGACAGTCGGGTCTACCGAGAAGGCACAGGCCTGCTTGGCTTTGGGGGCCGACCATGCGATCCTTTACCGAGAGCAAGATTTTTCGATGCAAGCCTTGCAATTCACAAACGGGCATGGCGTCGACGTGATCCTTGACATGGTCGCGGGTGACTACGTGTCTCGGGAGCTGGCTTGCCTGGCTGAAGATGGCCGCTTGGTGTTGATTGCCGCACAAGGCGGCACGAAGGCCCAGCTCGATATTGGCGCTGTGTTGCGTCGTCGCCTGGTCGTCACGGGCTCCACTTTGCGTGCACGCTCTCTTGCTTTCAAGTCGCAATTGGCGCAAGCCGTCAAGACGAATGTTTGGCCTTGGGTGGCGGCGCAAAAATTGAAACCCGTGTTGTTTCAAAGTTTTGCAGCAGACAAAGCCGCGGATGCGCATGCTTTGATGGAGTCCAATCGGCATATCGGTAAATTGGTTCTTATTTGGTAGCTCGCTGCTCAGGCGGGCTGTTGGTTCAGGTGCAAAAGACATGAACGGTTTGTTAGGTGACAGAGGTTTAAAAGGAGGCTTGTCAATGCGTCGACCCTTGGTGGTGGGGAATTGGAAAATGAATGGCAGCCGCGCCGCCAACAGCGCTTTGTTAGCGGCAGTTCGAGAGGGTTCGGGCTTGGATTGTGACCTGGCTGTTTGCCCGCCAGCGGTTTATCTGGCTGATGTGGCTTCAGCCCTGAAAGGTAGCAAAGTCACTTGGGGTGGGCAAGATTGCTCAGCCCATGAGCCCGGCGCATTTACCGGTGAAGTGGCTGCCGTGATGTTGCGCGAGCTGGGTTGCGATTGGGTCATTCTGGGTCATTCAGAGCGTCGTGCTCGGCATGCTGAATCAGACCAGCTTGTGGCAGACAAGGCCAAAATGGCTTTGGCACAGGGTCTCGTTCCTATTGTCTGCGTGGGTGAAACCCTTGCGCAGCGTGAGGGTGGGCAAACCACAGAAGTGGTCAAGCGCCAGTTGTCTGCGGTGATTCACACGCTGGGTCAGTGCGTATCGCAAATTGTGATTGCTTATGAGCCGGTGTGGGCCATTGGCACGGGTCGCACGGCCTTGCCTGAACAGGCCCAAGAGGTGCACGCAGTCTTGAGGGCGCAGCTGGCTGCGGCCACCCCACATGCCAACCACATGCGCCTTATTTATGGCGGCAGTTTGAGCCCTGATAATGCGAAGTCAATTTTTGCGCAAGCCGACATTGATGGTGGCCTGATCGGAGGTGCCTCGCTGAGGGCCAATGACTTTTTGGCGATTGCGCGCGCTGCTGCTTAACCCCTAGACCCTGGAGTGAATGAGACATGAGCTGGTTAACAAATTTGATGGTGGTGATTCAGATTTTGGCGGGGATCGCCATTGTGGGTTTGGTGTTGTTACAGCAGGGCAAGGGCGCAGACATGGGCGCCTCGTTTGGCGGTGGTTCTTCGGGGAGTTTGTTTGGGGCCACAGGCAGCGCCAACTTCCTATCACGTTCAACGGCGGTGTGCGCTGCTGTCTTTTTTGCTTGCACCCTGGCGTTGGCCTTTTTTGCTCACAGTGTCAAGCCTGGCGAGACAGAAAGCATTCTTGACAGCGCGATGCCAGTTGCGTCTCCTGCCAGCCTAACATCAGCCTCCGGGGCCTCTGCGGCCGCGGTGCAGGCGCCAGTTTTGCCAAGCGCTGTCCCGGTCCCTGTCGCTGTTCCTGCATCAGCATCAGCATCTGCTCCTACATTGACCTTGGATGTTGCCCCCATTGCTCCTGCACCCGCTGCCTCAAAGTAATCTTGCGCGTGACAAGGCATGTGTTTTCGAGCGTGCAGTGTGGTTTTGGTGGGGGCGTTGAGTGAATTGCTCTGAGTTTAGGGTTAGAATAGGAGGCTGTTTGATGCCCAGTTTCGGGGCCTTTCAGTGATTGACAACTTAAGGCTTTCTTTGAGGGTTCAGCCGTTGTTTTTCGAGCCAATGGTCAACATCCTTTCTGTGCCGACGTGGTGAAATTGGTAGACACGCTATCTTGAGGGGGTAGTGGCGAAAGCTGTGCGAGTTCGAGTCTCGCCGTCGGCACCAAAAATTTTTTCAAAGAGACCCCTCTCTAAAGTTGCAGGGCTTGTCTGCAGCGATCATCATAAGGCGGCGCAACTTTATGAATCTCAACGAGTATCTGCCCATCCTTCTTTTCATTTTGGTGGGGGTTGGCGTTGGGGTGGCTCCTCAAGTGATCGGATTCATCATGGGCCCTCATCGCCCTGATGCCGCCAAAAATTCTCCCTATGAGTGCGGTTTCGAGGCCTTTGAAGATGCTCGAATGAAGTTTGACGTGCGGTACTACTTGGTCGCCATTCTCTTCATTTTGTTTGATCTGGAAATCGCTTTTCTGTTTCCCTGGGCCATCTCGCTCAAGCAGATTGGCCCAGTTGGCTTTTGGGCCATGATGGTTTTCTTGGGTATCTTGGTTGTGGGGTTTGTGTATGAGTGGAAAAAAGGCGCCCTAGATTGGGAGTGAGGTCACAACATGGGCATTGAAGGCGTATTGAAAGAGGGGTTTGTCACCACCAGCGTCGACACCCTCATCAACTGGTCAAAGACAGGTTCTTTGTGGCCAATGACGTTTGGTTTGGCGTGCTGTGCCGTCGAGATGATGCATGCTGGGGCGGCGCGCTACGACATGGACCGCTTTGGCATGTTGTTTCGGCCCAGTCCCCGCCAAAGCGATTTGATGATCGTGGCCGGCACCCTTTGCAACAAGATGGCGCCCGCACTTCGCAAGGTCTACGACCAAATGGCTGAGCCTCGCTGGGTGATCAGCATGGGCTCATGTGCCAATGGCGGGGGCTACTATCACTACAGTTACTCGGTGGTGCGAGGTTGTGACCGTATTGTGCCCGTCGATATCTATGTGCCGGGCTGCCCGCCAACGGCTGAAGCCTTGCTCTATGGGGTGCTGCAGTTGCAGGCGAAGATTCGCAGAGAAAATACCATTGCCCGCTGAAAGTATCACGCCATGACCCGACTCTCAACGCTTCAAGCCCAGCTTGAAACTATTCTTGGCTCTCAGGTCAGCAGTTTGCAGTTGCAGCGTGGCGAAATCACCTTGTGCGTCAGCGCCACCCACTACCTTGCAGTGGCTCGCACCCTTCGCGACCACGACCAGCTCAGGTTTGAGCAAAATATCGATTTATGTGGGGTTGACTACGCTCACTACAAAGACAGGCCCTGGGCTGGCCCGCGGTTTTGCGTGGTATCTCATCTGTTGTCTGTGACGCACAACTGGCGTGTGCGCCTGAAAGTATTTTGCCCTGACGACGATTTGCCAACAGTGGCTTCGTTGACTGAGGTATGGAGCAGCGTCAACTGGTTCGAACGAGAGGCTTTTGACTTGTTCGGTATCATTTTTGAGGGTCACCTCGATCTACGTCGCATTTTGACCGACTACGGCTTCATCGGTCACCCATTTCGTAAAGACTTTCCGACCTCGGGTCACGTTGAAATGCGCTATGACCCCGAGCAAAAGCGTGTGATCTATCAGCCGGTCTCTATTGAGCCCCGTGAGATCACCCCGCGCATCATCCGCGAAGATGACTATGGTGGCTTGCACTGATGTCCTTGATTCCTCTGCACAAGATTCAGGTTAAATAACCATGGCTGAAATCAAGAACTACACGCTCAATTTTGGCCCCCAGCACCCTGCAGCGCATGGCGTTTTGCGTTTGGTGCTAGAGCTCGACGGTGAGGTGATCCAGCGCGCAGACCCGCATATCGGGCTGCTGCACCGAGCGACTGAAAAGTTGGCAGAAAGTAAGACGTTCATTCAGTCTCTGCCCTACATGGATCGTCTCGATTATGTATCCATGATGTGCAATGAGCATGCCTATTGCTTGGCCATTGAGAAGCTTCTGGGTGTTGATGTGCCTGTGCGTGCGCAGTACATTCGCGTGATGTTCAGCGAAATCACCCGGCTTCTCAATCACTTGCTTTGGTTGGGTTGTCACGGCCTAGATTGCGGCGCGATGAATATTTTTATTTATTGCTTCCGTGAGCGCGAAGACCTCTTCGACATGTATGAGGCCGTATCAGGGGCTCGCATGCACGCAGCGTATTTTCGTCCCGGTGGGGTGTACCGCGACTTGCCAGACACGATGCCGCAATACAAGACCTCAAAAGTTCGCAAGGCCCAAAGCGCTGCGCGCATGAATGAAAATCGGCAAGGGTCTTTGCTTGATTTCATCGATGATTTTACCAAGCGCTTTCCAGCCTGTGTGGATGACTACGAGACTTTGCTGACAGACAATCGCATTTGGAAGCAGCGCACAGTGGGCGTTGGCGTGGTGGCACCCGAGCGCGCCCTCAACCTGGGATTCACAGGCCCGATGCTCAGAGGATCAGGCATTGCCTGGGATTTGCGCAAGACGCAACCCTACGATGTCTATGCGCATTTGGATTTTGATGTACCGGTGGGTGTGAACGGCGATACCTATGACCGTTATCTGGTTCGCATTGAAGAGATGCGTCAATCTAACCACCTCATCCAACAATGCATTGCTTGGCTGCGTGCCCATCCAGGTCCGGTCATTACCAGCAATCACACGGTCGCACCGCCCTCACGTCTTGAAATGAAGACGAGCATGGAAGAGTTGATTCACCACTTTAAGCTGTTTACTGAAGGCTTTCACGTGCCTGAAGGTGAGGCTTATGCTGCTGTCGAGCACCCTAAGGGAGAGTTTGGTATTTATTTGGTGAGCGATGGGGCTAACAAGCCCTATCGCCTCAAAATTCGCGCTCCAGGTTTTGCCCACCTCGCTGCACTGGATGAAATGTCTCGCGGACACATGATTGCTGATGCGGTGGCCGTGATTGGCACCATGGATATCGTGTTTGGGGAGATCGACCGGTGAGTTTGCCCATTATTTCTGAAGCAATGCAGGCGCGATTTGCTCGCGAAGTGGCCAAGTATCCCGCACAGCACAAGCAATCAGCGGTTATGGCTTGCTTGTCCATCGTGCAGCAAGAGCTTGGTTTCGTCTCCCCCGAAAGCGAAAAGTTCGTTGCTGACTATCTCGGCATGCCACCGATTGCTGTGCATGAGGTCACGACTTTTTACAACATGTACAACCAACGAAAGTTGGGCCAGTACAAGATCAATGTCTGCACCAATTTACCCTGTCAACTGCGCCATGGGCAAAAAGCACTGATGCATCTTTGCAGCCAGTTGGGGGTGGACGAGGGCGGCACCACCAGTGACGGCCGCATTACCGTGCAAAAAAGTGAATGTCTAGGGGCGTGTGCAGACGCACCTGTGCTTTTGGTCAACGACCGGCAGATGTGCAGCTTCATGAATCGAGATCGGCTGGACGAGTTGATGATTTTGCTCAAGGCGCCGGCCAATACCCTTTAAGCATTCAGTCACAAGGTCTTTTCATGCTCGATCTTTCAATGTTCAAAGCCACGGGGCAGCAGACGTGTTTTCATGGTCGCCACTTGGAACCCCAAATTCTCAAAGGGCTTGATGGCCTCAATTGGACCCTCAGTGATTACGTTTCAAGGGGCGGCTATCAAGCCCTGCGTAAAATTTTAGGCCTCGATGGCGGTCCCGGTTTAACACCCGACCAAGTGATTATCGAAGTGAAAACTTCCGGATTGCGGGGGCGAGGTGGGGCTGGTTTCCCAACAGGTTTGAAGTGGAGTTTCATGCCACGTCAATTTCCTGGCCCCAAGTACTTGGTTTGCAATTCAGATGAAGGTGAGCCAGGTACCTGCAAGGATCGAGATATCTTGGTGTACAACCCGCATGCGGTCATCGAGGGCATGGCGATTGCTGCGTATGCCATGGGCATTTCGACAGGCTACAACTATATCCACGGCGAGATCTTTGACGCTTACGAGCGGTTTGAATCTGCACTCGATGAGGCGCGTGCTGCGGGGTTTTTAGGTGCCAATATCCAAGGCTCTGCATTCAGTTTTCAGCTTCATGCAACCCATGGCTTCGGCGCTTACATTTGTGGCGAAGAGACGGCCCTGTTGGAGTCTCTTGAGGGCAAAAAAGGACAGCCTCGTTTCAAGCCGCCTTTTCCCGCCAGTTATGGCCTTTACGGCAAACCGACCACCATCAACAACACGGAGACATTTGCTGCGGTACCCTGGATTATTCGACATGGCGGTCAAGCCTACCTTGACGTGGGTAAGCCCAACAATGGCGGTACGAAAATTTACTCTGTGTCGGGTGATGTTGTGCGTCCGGGAAATTACGAAGTCCCGATGGGGACACCGTTTCCAATGCTGCTTGAGCTGGCCGGTGGTGTGCGGCAAGGGCACAAGCTCAAGGCTGTGATTCCAGGTGGATCATCTTCGCCCGTTTTACCTGCCTCCGTCATGATGGAGGTCACCATGGACTATGACAGCATTGCAAAAGCCGGTTCCATGTTGGGCTCGGGGGCTGTCATCGTGATGGATGAATCACGCTGTATGGTCAAAAGCCTGATGCGCTTGTCCTATTTTTATATGCATGAGAGCTGCGGGCAGTGCACGCCTTGTCGTGAGGGCACGGGCTGGCTCTTTCGCTTGGTCGAGCGCATTGCCCATGGCCAAGGTCGCCCAGAGGATATCGATCTGCTGAACTCGGTGGCCGACAATATCCAGGGACGCACCATTTGCGCATTGGGTGATGCTGCCGCCATGCCGGTACGCGCCATGATCAAACACTTCAGGGGTGAGTTTGAGCATCTGATTCACCACAAGACACCCCTGGTCGTGGAGCCTGCATGATTGAAATTGAACTGGATGGTAAAAAGGTCGAGGTGCTTGAAGGCAGCATGGTCATGCATGCTGCCGAGGCAGCGGGTGTCTACATTCCGCATTTCTGCTATCACAAAAAACTTTCGATTGCCGCCAATTGTCGAATGTGCCTTGTTGACGTTGAGAAGGCACCCAAGCCTTTACCGGCTTGTGCTACGCCCGTGACGCAGGGGATGATCGTCCGCACCAAGAGCGATCGAGTGATTAAAGCTCAGCAAAGTGTGATGGAGTTTTTGCTCATTAATCATCCGCTTGACTGCCCCATTTGTGATCAAGGCGGCGAGTGCCAGTTGCAAGATTTGGCGGTCGGATATGGCGGCTCAACTTCACGCTATTCTGAAGAAAAGCGCGTTGTCTTTCAAAAACAAGTGGGGCCCTTAATTTCTATGCAGGAGATGAGCCGCTGCATCCACTGCACCCGCTGCGTGCGCTTTGGCCAAGAAGTTGCTGGCGTGATGGAGCTTGGCATGATTCACCGCGGTGAGCATTCTGAGATCACTACCGTTGCAGGGACTACCATTGATTCAGAGCTATCGGGCAACATGATTGACATTTGCCCTGTCGGTGCGCTAACCAGCAAGCCATTTCGCTATAGCGCCAGAACTTGGGAGCTTTCTCGACGCAAGAGCATCAGCCCCCATGACAGCACCGGAAGCAATTTGGTGGTGCAGGTCAAGGCCAACCAGGTGATGCGCGTTGTGCCCTTTGAAAATGAGTTGGTCAATGAGTGCTGGATTGCTGACCGAGACCGATTTTCTTATGAGGGTTTGCATGCCGACGATCGCTTGACCTCACCCCAAATCAAGCAGGCAGGGGAGTGGAAAACGGTCGATTGGGGTACAGCCCTAGAGTTTGTTGCCAATGGCTTGAAGCAAATCAAGCTCCATCACGGGCCACAGAGCATTGGCGCCCTCGCAGCCCCGCACAGCACCGTTGAAGAGTTGCATCTGCTGGCTGAGTTGATTCGCGGCTTGGGCAGCGATAACATCGATTACCGCCTGCGCCACGCTGACTTTGGCAACGTGGGCGATGCATCAACCGCGCGCTGGTTGGGGACGTCCATTGCATCCTTATCTGGGCTGCAGCGGGTGTTTGTGATCGGTTCTTTTTTGCGCAAAGACCATCCTTTGTTCGCACAGCGTATTCGCCAGGCTGCCCGCAAAGGCGCCCAAGTTCACCGACTTCAAGCCGTTGCAGACAACTGGCTGATGCCGATCGGTGAGTCCCTCACCGCCACACCGAGCGACTGGCCACGGGCTCTGGCCGAAGTGGTCAGTGCTATTGCGCAGATCAAGGGCTTGCCATCGCCGTCGCTCGTTGCGCCTTCAGCTGCTGCGCAAGCCATTGCTTTATCGCTTCTCAGTGGCGAGAACAAGGCTGTGCTATTGGGCAACGCAGCGGCTCATCATCCTCAAGCAGCTTGCTTATTACGTTTGGCCCATTGGATCGGTGAGCACACGCAAGCGAGCGTGGGCTATCTCACAGAGGCTGCTAACGCAGTGGGGGCCCAGTGGGTCGATGCATTGCCGCGCAATGGTGGTTTGCATGTGCAGCAAATGCTGAGTGGCGTGCTCAAGGCGGTTGTGTTGCTCAATGTTGAGCCTGCTTTGGATTTTGCGGATGGTATGGCGGCGATACAGGGTTTGCAAGCTGCCGAGATGGTTGTGGCCTTGAGTCCCTTCAAGGGGGGGGTTGTCGACTACGCTGATGTGATCTTGCCGATCTCTCCATTCACCGAGACCTCGGGCACCTTCATTAATGCAGAGGGGAGGGTCCAAAGCTTTCAAGGCGTGGTCAAGCCTCTTGGCGAGACCCGTCCAGCCTGGAAGGTTTTGCGTGTGCTGGGTGGCATGCTTTGCACGTCAGATTTTGCTTTCGACACTTCCGAGCAGGTTTGTGAGGCAGCGCTGGGAGACCGGGACAGTTTTTCTTTGCGCTTGAGCAACCGGCCTTCTGTGGGGTCACAACCTGTGCCAGCTGAGCTTTTTGCGGCAGATCGGTTAGAGCGTTTATCCGATGTGCCTATTTATGCTACCGACAGCCTGGTAAGGCGCGCAACTTCGCTGCAACTCTGCGCTGACGCACGCTCAAGTGTGGTGAGCGTTTCAAAGGCTGTTTGGGCAAGCTTGGGTCTTATGGAGGGCGGCTCAGTGCGCATCAAGCAAAACAAGTCTGAAGTGATTTTGCCTGTTCAATGCGATTCAACTTTAGCGCCTCAAGCCGTGCGCGTGCCCGCAGGTCTCCCAGCGACTTGCATGTTGGGCCCATTGTTTGGCCCTGTTTCTGTTGAGAAGGCCTGAGACGTCAATGATTGAACTCATGCATAGCTTCCAAGTCTGGGGCGGCAGCACCTTTGGTTCGGCTTGGACCGTCCTGTGGACCTTGCTCAAGATTGTGGCGCTGGTGTTGCCACTCATGATTTGTGTGGCTTATTTAACCCTTTGGGAGCGAAAAGCCATTGCCTGGACGCAAATCCGTCAAGGCCCCAACCGAGTCGGGCCTTGGGGCTTATTGCAACCCATTGCCGATGCCATCAAGTTGGTATTCAAGGAAATCATTGTTCCTTCAGCCGCGAGCAAGGGCCTTTTTTTGCTCGCTCCAGTGATGACGATCATGCCGGCCCTGGCTGCTTGGGCGGTGGTGCCCTTTGGCCCTGATGCCGCCCTGGCCAATATCAATGCAGGATTGTTATTTTTGATGGCCATTACTTCAATGGAGGTTTATGGCGTGATCGTTGCAGGCTGGGCCTCGAATTCTAAATATGCTTTTCTGGGGGCTTTGCGTGCTTCAGCCCAAATGGTCAGCTATGAGATTGCCATGGGTTTTTGTTTGGTGGTTGTATTGATGGTCTCGGGCACCCTTAACCTCAGCCAAATCGTGCTGGGGCAGGACAAAGGTCTGTTTGCGGATGCTGGCCTTGCAATCCTGAGTTGGAACTGGCTTCCACTGCTACCGATTTTTGTGGTTTATGTGATATCGGGCATTGCAGAGACCAATCGCCACCCCTTTGACGTGGTGGAGGGCGAGTCTGAGATTGTGGCTGGGCACATGGTGGAGTACTCGGGGATGTCATTTGCGATGTTCTTTTTGGCTGAGTACGCCAACATCATTCTTGTGTCTGTCATTGCCGCGCTTTTGTTTTTGGGCGGTTGGTTGGCGCCCATCTCGTTCTCTGCACTAGGCATCACGACGCCAGTTTGGATTCAAGAGTCGATGTGGTTTTGGAACTGGTTTTGGTTGTTTGGGAAAACATTCTTGGTTTGCACGCTTTTCTTGTGGGTTCGAGCGACATTCCCTCGTTTTCGTTACGACCAAATCATGCGCCTGGGCTGGAAAATTTTCATTCCTGTCTCTTTGGCGTGGTTGGTCGTGGTGGGGCTGTGGATTCAGTCACCTTGGAATATCTGGAACTAGTTGCACGAAGGAAGGTTTTTCATGGCGCTCGCTCATATCAAGCTTTTATTTTCTAGTTTTATGCTTCTTGAGCTTTTTAAAGGCATGGCTTTGACAGGGCGGCATTTCTTTGCGCGCACAGTCACGATTCAGTTTCCCGAAGAGCGTACCCCTTCATCGCCACGTTTTCGGGGTCTGCATGCTTTGCGTCGGTATGACAATGGCGAGGAGCGATGCATTGCGTGCAAGCTGTGCGAAGCTGTGTGCCCGGCCATGGCCATCACGATTGAGTCTGAGGTTCGAGACGATGGTTCACGCCGCACCACCCGTTATGACATCGACTTAACCAAGTGTATTTTTTGCGGGTTTTGTGAAGAGAGTTGCCCAGTAGACTCGATTGTTGAGACCCAAATTTTCGAGTACCACGGTGAAAAGCGTGGTGACTTGTATTTCACGAAAGAGATGCTATTGGCTGTGGGTGACCGCTACGAAAGTGACGTGGCTGCCAACCGCAAAGCCGATTCCGCCTACCGCTGAGACGCGACTGACTTCCTCATGAACACCACCCCAATATTTTTCTACCTGTTTTCTGCCGTGTTGTTGTTTGCTGCATTTCGCGTGATCACCGCACGCAGCGGGGTTCACGCAGCTTTGTTTTTGGTGCTGTCTTTTTTCTCTGCATCTTGCATTTGGGTCTTACTCGAGGCGGAGTTTTTGGCAATCACGCTGATTTTGGTTTATGTGGGTGCCGTGATGGTTTTGTTTTTGTTTGTTGTCATGATGCTGGACATTGGCAGCGAGTCTTTTCGCGCGGGTTTTTGGGCGCATTTTCCGGTCGCAGCTTTCGTCGGTGTGGTGATTGTTCTTGAAATGGCTTTGGTACTGATCCCTGGGTTTGATGTGCGCACGGCCCCCGTTGATCCACGGGTGGCCGAAATGGGCAACACCAAGCTGCTTGGCATCGAGCTTTACACACACTATGTTTATCCTTTACAGATCGCAGCGGTTGTTTTGCTCGTGGCGATTGTGGCAGCGATTGCATTGACACTTCGACGGCGCAAAGACTCAAAGAGTATGAACCCCGCTGATCAAGTTCATGTTAAACGGGGTGATCGTGTTCGCTTGATCAAAATGAAGCCTACCGTGCCTTTGGCTGATGCGCCTTTGGGCATGCCCCCTGGAGATAAACAATGAGCCTCCCCCAATTGGCACTTGGGCACTATCTAACTCTGGGTGCAATTTTATTTTCTTTTTCCGTCATTGGTATTTTTCTTAATCGCAAAAATTTGATTGTGCTGCTGATGGCTGTTGAGCTGATGCTGCTGGCCGTTAATATCAATTTTGTGGCTTTTTCTCATTACCTGCCGCTTGTTGCTGATCGCATGGCTGGGCAGGTATTTGTTTTCTTCATCTTGACTGTGGCTGCGGCTGAATCTGCAATTGGCCTGGCAATTCTAGTGATTTTGTTTCGCAATCGCTCATCTGTCAGTGTCGAGGACTTGGATAATCTTCAAGGCTGATTTTTTCCTATTGAGACTGAATGTTTCATATCGCCAGGTTTAAGTTTCAACGGGTATAGCCTCTTCATCACTCTAAGAATATGCCTACACAACTTTCGCAAAACATGCTGCTGCTGGTGCCGCTGGCCCCCTTGGTGGGTTCTGTGGTGGCTGGCTTTCTGGGTCAGGTCATTGGGCGGCGCGGTGCTCACTGTGTCACCATTTTGGGGTTGCTGATCTCATTCATCATCTCGGCTTTGGTGCTTAAGGGCGTGGTTTTTGATGGGGCCTACTTCAACAGCACCGTCTATGAGTGGATGGTCTTGGATGGTCTGAAGATGGAGGTGGGGTTCATGGTCGATGGCCTGTCGGCCATGATGATGTGTGTGGTGACCTTTGTTTCCTTGATGGTGCATATCTATACCATCGGCTATATGTCAGAAGATCCAGGCTATCAGAGATTCTTTAGTTATATCTCTCTATTCACCTTCGCCATGTTGATGCTGGTCATGAGCAACAACTTGCTGCAGTTGTTTTTTGGGTGGGAGGCCGTGGGTTTAGTGTCTTATTTGTTGATTGGTTTTTGGCATCAGAAACCCACTGCCATTTTTGCCAACATGAAGGCTTTTTTGGTCAACCGTGTCGGCGATTTTGGCTTTATCCTGGGTATTGGCCTGATTGTGGCTTTTGCTCACTCGCTGAATTACACCGAGATATTTGACGGTGCTGACCTGTTAGCCCAAACGCTTTTGCCGGGCACCGATTGGATGTTGATCACGGTGATTTGTATTTGCTTGTTCATTGGTGCTATGGGCAAGAGTGCGCAGTTTCCATTGCATGTGTGGCTGCCTGACTCGATGGAGGGGCCCACACCTATTTCGGCATTGATACATGCTGCAACCATGGTCACTGCAGGCATCTTCATGGTGGCTCGCATGTCACCCTTGTTTGAGCTCTCAGATACGGCTCTGAGCTTTGTGATGGTGATTGGCTCGATCACGGCTCTTTTTATGGGTTTTATGGGTATCATTCAAAATGATATTAAACGTATTGTGGCTTATTCAACCCTATCGCAACTGGGTTATATGACCATGGCGTTGGGCGCCTCGGCTTATTCGGTGGCTGTTTTTCACCTCATGACTCATGCGTTTTTCAAAGCCCTACTGTTTTTGGCAGCCGGTTCGGTCATCATGGGCATGCATCATGCACAAGATATTCGAAATATGGGTGGCTTGCGCAAGTACATGCCCATCACGTGGTTTGCTTTTCTTCTTGGGTCTTTGGCTTTGATTGGCACTCCTTTATTTTCTGGTTTTTACTCCAAAGACAGCATCATTGAAGCCGTATGGGCCAGTCATTTATGGGGTTCTGGTTTTGCCAGTTTTGCCTTGCTGGCGGGGGTTTTTGTTACTGCTTTTTATTCATTCAGGTTGTACTTTTTGGTCTTCCACGGCAACGAACGGTTTCGGCACGAGCCAGGTCTTGCGCAGGGCAGCCATGCTGATCCTCATGCCCATCATTCGCATGAGCCCCATGAGTCTGAGTGGGTTGTGACTTTGCCGCTGATTCTTCTTGCCATTGCTTCTGTAGGCATTGGTTTTGTCAGTATTGAATACATGCTTTATGGCGACTTTTTCGATGGGGCTATTTATGTGGACTCTGGCGTGCATACTGCGATGCAGACATTGCGTGAAGAGTTCCATGGCCCTTGGGCCATGGCCGTTCATGGCCTGAGCCAGGCCCCATTCTGGCTGGCGGCTTCAGGGGTGTTTGTGGCTTATTTGTTCTACATTCGCAAGCCTGAGATTCCGGCGGCTTTGGGAGCCGTATTTCCCATGCCTTTATTGCAGCGTGTCCTGGAAAACAAGTACTACCTGGATGCCTTGAATGAAGCCGTGATTGCCAGAGGCGCTCGTTGGTTGGGCCAAGGTTTGTGGAAGGTCGGTGACATCGGTTTGATCGATGGCTTGCTGGTTAACGGTTCAGCGCGTGCCGTAGGATGGGTGTCGTCGACCGTTCGTTGGGTTCAAACCGGGCACCTTTACTGGTATGCCTTGGTCATGATTTTGGGGGTCATTGCTTTGATGACCTGGCAGCTTTGGCCCCACCTGAGCAGTCTCATGAGTCAGTACTTCTGACTCACGCTGCGGAGAAAAATAATATGCCTTTGTTGAGTTTGGCAATATGGTTGCCGATTGCTTTTGGTCTGACGCTGCTGTCTCTGGGGCGGTCTGACCATGTCCGCTGGGTGCGTTGGTTGGCTTTGCTTGGCGCGCTATTGAGCTTCGTCGTCACCCTGGTGCTCATACAGGATTTTGACAATACGGCCATTGCCATGCAGTTCCAGGAAAATTTGCCCTGGATTTACAGCCTTGATGTGCACTATCACCTGGGCGTCGATGGCATCTCTGTATGGTTTGTCGCACTCACGGCGTTCATTACAGTGATTGTGGTTGTCTCCGCTTGGGAGGTCATCACAGAGCGGGTCAATCAGTACATGGGCGCTTTTTTGATTCTCTCCGGGCTCATGATTGGGGTTTTTTGTGCGCTAGATGGTTTGCTTTTTTATATTTTTTTCGAGGCCACGTTAATCCCCATGTACATCATTATTGGTGTCTGGGGCGGGCCTCGACGCGTTTATGCCGCGTTTAAGTTTTTCTTGTACACCCTCGCTGGCTCGTTGTTGATGCTCGTTGGTCTCATTTATCTCTACAGCGAGTCGGGCAGCTTCAGTATTTTGGATTGGCACAAACTCCCTTTGCCCATGTTGGCTCAGGAGTGGCTCTTTTTTGCGTTCTTCGCGGCGTTCTCAGTCAAAGTGCCGATGTGGCCGGTGCACACCTGGCTTCCAGACGCTCACGTTGAGGCCCCCACTGGAGGCTCTGTGGTGCTGGCTGCGATCATGCTGAAGTTGGGCGCTTATGGTTTCTTGCGTTTTTCGCTGCCGATTACGCCTGATGCGGCAAGCCATTGGAGCTGGTTGATTATTGCATTGTCTTTGACGGCCGTTGTCTACATCAGTTTGGTGGCTTTGGTTCAAGAAGACATGAAAAAGCTGGTGGCTTATTCCAGCATTGCCCACATGGGTTTCGTCACGCTGGGCATCTTCATGTTCAGCGAGTTGAGCTTGTCGGGCGCTCTGGTCCAAATGATCTCTCATGGTTTCGTATCAGGCGCGATGTTTTTATGCATCGGCGTTCTTTATGACCGCATGCACTCGAGGGAGATCGCAACCTACGGCGGTGTGGCCAAGAGGATGCCAGTCTTTGTGGCCTTTGCGGTGTTCTTTGCCATGGCAAACTGTGGCTTGCCTGGCACGGCCGGCTTCGTTGGAGAGTGGATGATCATCCTCGGCGCTGTAGGGTACAACTTCATGATTGGCATCTTGGCCGCCAGCACCTTGATTTTGGGTGCTGCCTACACATTGTGGATGGTGAAGCGGGTGTACTTCGGCCCCGTCACCAATGAGGCGGTGAACCAGCTCATTGATGTCAATGTTCGTGAAAAGCTGATGTTGACTGTTTTGGCCGTTGCCGTGTTGGCCATGGGGGTGTATCCCAAGCCCTTCACAGATACCATGCATGTTTCAGTGGCCGAATTGCTCAAACACGTTCAGGTGTCTAAGCTGCCCTCGGCAGGGCATTGAGGGTCTGTGCTTCAACACCCTGTCTTTTAATTGGCACCGTCTTGCTGGGCTGCGCTGATTTCTTACTTCTTACCTGTGCGTGCTCTTGAACTTGGGTTGAATGCGATGAACATGCCTTGGTTGTCTTCTATTTTGTCCCAATACTCAGGTTTTCTTCCTGAAGTTGTGCTTTTAAGCTGTGCCTTGGTGGTGACCTTGGCTGACCTGTGGGTCACCCACCCTGGGCGAGCTCCAACATACTGGTTGACTCAGGCGTCATTAGCTTTGGTGGCCTGGTTGCACTGGTCTTTGTTTGACGATGGCCTTGCGGGCTACCTCATGCAAGACATGGTGGTTTCGGATCCGCTGGGGCACTTGCTGGGTTTCTTTGCCTCCCTGGCAGTGATGATCGCATTGGTTTATGCGCGCGGGTATGCGGCCACCCATGACCTCTTGAAAGGCGAGCTTTTTTCTCTCTCGCTTTTTTCCCTATTGGGGATTTTTATCATGTTGTCGGCCAACAGTTTTTTAGTGGCCTACCTGGGTTTGGAGCTGATGAGCTTGTCTCTTTATGCACTGGTGGCTCTGCGGCGAGATCAAGTTAACGCTACAGAGGCCGCTATGAAGTACTTTGTGTTGGGGGCCATGGCCAGTGGCTTCTTGCTCTATGGCCTGTCCATGGTTTACGGCGCAACAGGCTCACTTTTGATTCCAGAGGTTTTTGCCGCCATTTCAACGGGCCGCATCAACCAGGCTGTGCTGGTATTTGGGTTGGTTTTTGTGGTGGCTGGTTTGGCTTTCAAATTGGGTGCCGTGCCCTTTCATATGTGGGTGCCAGACGTTTATCAGGGCTCACCCACCGGGGTCACTTTGCTGGTGGCCAGCGCACCGAAATTGGCAGCGTTTGCCTTGACCTTTCGCTTATTGGTGGAAGGGATGTCTGGCCTGGCTGGAGACTGGCAGCAAATGCTCATGGTGTTGGCTGTAGCCTCTATGGCTTTAGGCAATTTGGCCGCCATCGCTCAAACCAACTTTAAGCGCATGTTGGCCTATTCAACCATTGCGCAAATTGGTTTCATGTTGCTTGGTTTCACACACACGGTTGTCCATGCAAGTACCGACTTTGCGGCCAATGGCTACAGCTCTGCGATGTTCTATTTGGTCAGCTATATATTGACCACACTCGGAACTTTTGGCGTCGTGATGCTCTTGTCGCGTCAGGGCTTTGAGGCTGAAGAACTGTCTGATTTGAAGGGGTTAGCCCGTCGCAGTCCTTGGTACGCAGCGGTGATGGCCATTTTTATGTTTTCATTGGCGGGGATTCCGCCCACAGTTGGTTTCGCAGGCAAGCTGGCTATTTTGCAAGCTTTGATTACGACCCACAATCCGTTTTATGTGGGCTTGGCGGTGGTTGCAGTGATGTTTTCATTGATTGGCGCGTTTTACTACATTCGAGTCGTTAGGTTGATGTACTTTGAAGAGCCTACCGATTCGTCTGCGCTGGTTGCCACTGGCGATGTCCGTGCTGTTTTGTCCTGCAATGGCTTGGCGGTTTTAATTTTAGGTGTCTTGCCGGGTGGTCTGATGGCTTTGTGCGCTGAGGCAGTGCGCAAAGCCTTGAGCAGTTGATGGGCCGGCTGTCATGACATCATCCGATGCACGCTTGCGCGAAGAGTCTGTCAGCAGTGAGCAAGTTTATCGAGGGCATTTTTTGGATGTGAGGCGGGACCAGGTTGTCTTGCCTGGTGGCGCTCTGGCCTCTCGCGAATATGTGGTCCATCCTGGGGCCGTCATGATCGTGCCTTTGCTCGATGATGGACGCCTGCTTGTCGAGCGGCAGTATCGTTTTCCACTCAAGCGGGTGATGCTAGAGTTTCCCGCAGGCAAGCTCGACCCATCAGAGTCCACCTTCTCCTGCGCACAGCGCGAGTTGTCCGAGGAAACCGGTTATTTGGCCCGGCAGTGGGCTCGTGCCGGAATACTTCATAACGCTATCGCGTACTCCAATGAGTTCATTGAGGTCTGGTTTGCGCGTGACTTGGTTGCAGGCGCTCAACAACTTGATGAGGGCGAATTTTTGGAGCTTGATGTCGCCACTCAACAAGAGCTAGAAACTTGTGCGATGCAGGGGGAGTTGACCGATGCCAAAACACTCATCGGCTTGCTCTGGCTTAGGCAGTGGCGAGAAGGTCGTTGGCCACTCAATTGGCAGGCCGTTGACCAGTGAAGGTTTTTAATCTCCGCTGTCATCTAGATCATCGGTTTGAGGGCTGGTTTGGCTCAGATGCTGATCGGCAACGTCAGCTAAGTCAGGGCCTGTTGAGTTGTCCGCTTTGTGGCAGCCTTGAGGTGACGGTACTGCCAAGCGCCCCGCATGTGCAGATCCGCCGCCAAGTACCCTCAGAGCCTGAAGCTGCGTTGAGGGCTGCTCAAACGGTACCCTCTAGCAGCCCTGATTCTGAAGCGGCAGTGGGTCTGCAAACAGCTTGGGTCGTGGCGGTCCAGCACATGATGGCAAACACTGATGATGTGGGTGATCGGTTTGCGGATGAGGCTCGACGGATTCATTATGGGGAAACTGCGACGCGTGGCATTCGGGGCCAAGCCACACTGGAGGAAAGTCGAGAGTTATTGGACGAGGGGATTGAGGTCATTCCTTTGGTGGTTCCGCAGGCTCTGAAAGGGCGGTTGCAGTGACCCAATACCGCCTGGGGGGATACGTACCAGTGAAGAGCCGATTCTTTTCATGGGTGCAGTGCACCCGACGATGGCTACCAAAGTGAGTTGTGGCTGGATCAAAAAAGGTGTTGATAAGCCCATAGAGCAAACAGCATCACGAACTCGATTCAATGTGGTTGGTGCCATTGAACTCAAGAGCATGAGTGTGTTCAGCGAGTTTGCAGGGTTCTGTTGCAATAAGAATTTTCGACAAACCCGGGACGCTACTGGTAGCGTCTGACCGAGGCCTACCCACCACCAATCGTGTGCCGCAGTGAGCGTAAATTCTTATTGCGACAGAACCAACAGATGTCTGAGAATTTGCTGGTTTCAAGTTGGGGCACGACGGCAGTTATCGCGCCTGGCTTAAACGTGAGCGGATATGCCACGCGCAGGCCACAAACAGCAACAAGCATAAAATGGCCTGCGATGCTGCCAGGGTTGCGTTCAGGCTATGGCCCTCAATGGCCCTGATGACGCCTTCTGCAAAATAAAGCCACACCAGCAAACTCACCCACCGATAGGTGTACATGCGGTTTTTGAGCAACCCAGCCAGAGGCAGCGTGAGTGGCAAGATTTTGATAGACAGGCCGATGGGCCCGATGCCTGTAGGCGCCCAAAAAATCTCCCATCCGAGACCCAGCACGATCAAGCTTAATAAACTTCCAACGGCCATGCTGCGTGATAGGGCTGCACTGCCCATCATCGCTTTTGCTTTGGGGTTGACGGCCTGAGATGGCGTACCCGGCATGATCAGCTTCGAAGTGGCTGAACTTTGAGCTTGAGGCTTGTTGGTTTGCAGAAAATCTTTGTTCATTAGGGTGCCTTGCGCATTGAAGCGCTTTAATCTAGAAACGACAGTTCAACGCGGCCGAGTGGGCTGCGCTGCCGGTGCCTGCAAAGCGCGACGACGCGGTGGGCTCATGCGCACAGGAATGCAACGCGCACAAAATAACTTCGCAAAATGGAGCCACACCTTGTCACCGCAGCATGTTGAATAAGACTTACGCAAAAGTCATCGAGATCTCAGGCGCTTTGAGTTGCGAGCGGAGGTAGTCATCGAGTAATCCGTGCTTGATGCGGTACAAGGTTTTGCCGGTTTTCTTGGCTACTTGCGCTAAACGCGTCGAAACCAAAAAAGCACAGGCAATGTGGTTGCGCTGGATCCGAGCTTTTCTGCATTGGCAGCGTTCGATCCCGGTGAGTTGTTTGGCTTCTCGGTGAAACTGCTCAATCTTCCAACGCCAGGCACACACGGTGTCTGCATCCGACGAAGAGTTTTGAGTGAGGTCGTTTGTCAGGACAAAATCCGTGCGGCGAGTAGACACCACAAGCCGGAACAGTTTGACCCGATGTCCTTTGGGAAAATCTTTGATCTTGATCAGCTGACCAACGCCTAACTCTTGCATCTCCATTCTCAAAACGACCCATCGACCCAGCATCTTCAGTTCCGAGGGGTATATCCTGATCATGAGTTTTGCGTAAGTCCTATGAGATAAGAGCGCCATGACGTATCTCATGGCCATCGCAGCTAGCGATGGCCATGTTCAGTTTCAGAGTAGGTGTTTGACACCCTCTTGTTCTTCTAGTAACTCTCGCAACGTGAGGTTGATGCGCTCTTGGCTGAAGGCATCAATCTCAAGGCCTTGAATGATCTGGTATTCGCCCGCGGTTGTGGTGACTGGAAAGCCAAACACCACATCTTTCGGAATACCGTACTCGCCATTGGACGGCACGCCCATCGTGACCCACTGTCCGTGCGAGCCCAAAGCCCAGTCCCGCATGTGATCGATGGCGGCATTGGCTGCCGAGGCGGCAGAGCTCAATCCACGCGCTTCGATGATGGCAGCGCCACGCTTACCCACGGTGGGTAAAAATATATCTTTATTCCATGCGTCGTCATTGATCAAGGGTTTGACGGCTTCGCCGCTGATGGTGGCAAATCGATAGTCAGCGTACATCGTGGGCGAATGATTGCCCCAAACCGCCAGCTTTTCGATGGCGGACACGGCTTTGTTCGTCTTGGCTGCAATTTGAGAAGCGGCCCGATTGTGGTCCAGGCGGAGCATGGCGGTGAAGTTTTTGCGGGGCAGATCTGGGGCGCTTTTCATGGCGATGTAGGCATTGGTATTGGCCGGGTTACCCACCACCAATACTCGCACATTGCGACTTGCCGCCGTATTCAATGCTTTGCCTTGAGCCGTAAATATTTGCGCATTGGCAGCCAGCAAATCCTTACGCTCCATGCCGGGGCCGCGAGGCCGAGCACCCACAAGCAAGGCATAGTCGGTGTCTTTGAACGCGGTGTTGGCATCGCCATGTGACTGCATGCCAGCCAAAAGCGGAAAAGCGCAATCTTCGAGCTCCATCATGACGCCCTTGAGGGCCTTTTGTGCTTTTTCGTCTGGAATCTCAAGCAATTGCAAAATCACGGGTTGGTCTTTGCCTAACATTTCTCCAGAAGCGATACGAAATAGCAAGGCATAGCCAATTTGGCCAGCAGCCCCAGTAACCGCTACCCGGACAGGAATTTTGCTCATGAAAGGTCTCCAGAAAAAAGTTGAATAAAATAAAAAATTGGCCAGTGTAGGGCAGGCTACTGAGGTGGTGGACCTACCTACCTATCCACACAATGCCCAGGGCCCAACGTTGACTGTACCTTTTTACTCATTTGAGCAGAGGTCAAGTGGGGCAAGGTATTCTCGCGAGAGCTAATCCTGCAAAGTGAAGGACATTGGCATAAACTACAAGGGTTTTTACCCATCAACAGAAGGTTATTGGCCATGTCAAAAAACATCAAGCACAGACCCGGCACGATGCGTCTCGTTGATGCCTTGCAATATCGGTTGCCACTTGCAGGCCTTGTGTCCATCCTGCACAGGGTCAGCGGCGCCATCATGTTTTTATTGCTGCCCTTCTTCATCTGGATGTTCGACGCCAGCATCAGCTCTGAGGCGTCTTATTCAAAGTTAACCTTCGTTTTCAGGGAAGGTGCCGGTATTTTCCCCGGGTGGTTTTTCAAGCTCAGCGTTTTGGTGCTCTTATGGGCTTATCTGCATCACTTCATCGCGGGCCTGCGTCATCTGTGGATGGATGCGACGCACTCGGTCAGTCAATCATTCGGTCGGCAATCGGCCGTGGTCACACTGGCGCTGAGTATATTTTTGACATTTGTGCTTGGCATGCGTGTATTTTTCTGAGGTTTAGACAATGACAGCTCCTAATTTTGGTTCTAAGCGCGTGGTGGTGGGGGCGCATTACGGCCTGCGTGATTGGCTCAGTCAGCGGGTGACTGCGTTGATCATGGCCGTCTTCACTGTGGCTTTGGTTGTTCAAGTGCTCTTGCCCAGCGCATCCACAGGCTACGACTTCTGGGCTGGGATTTTTTCTGCACAGTGGATGAAGCTGTTGACCTTGGTTGCCGTGATTTCGCTTTCGATGCATGCCTGGGTTGGGATGCGAGACATCTTGATGGACTATGTCAAGCCGATGCTGTTGCGATTGCTGCTGCAGGTGGCTGCAATTGTGTGGCTTGTTGGCTGTGCTGGCTGGGCGATTCAAGCACTCTGGAGACTTTGATGGCAGTGAACAAAAGAAAATTTGATGTGGTCATCGTGGGCGCGGGTGGGTCGGGCATGCGGGCTTCATTGCAGCTGTCGCGCGCTGGCCTGAATGTGGCCGTGCTGTCCAAAGTGTTCCCAACGCGCTCACATACGGTGGCTGCCCAGGGGGGCATCGGCGCCTCGTTGGGCAACATGAGCGAAGACAATTGGCATTTCCATTTTTATGACACGGTCAAAGGCTCAGACTGGCTGGGCGATCAAGACGCTATTGAGTTCATGTGCCGCGAAGCGTCCAAGGTGGTTTATGAGCTTGAGCACATGGGCATGCCGTTTGATCGCAACCCCGATGGCACCATTTATCAGCGGCCGTTCGGTGGGCATACCGCCAACTATGGTGAAAAGCCAGTTCAACGGGCTTGTGCCGCAGCTGACCGTACGGGCCACGCCATGCTGCACACGCTTTATCAGCAAAATATCAAAGAGCACACCAACTTTTTTGTTGAATGGCTGGCTCTTGATTTGATTCGTGATGCCGAGGGTGACGTGGTAGGCGTCACAGCCCTCGAAATGGAAACTGGTGAGTTTTTCATTTTAGAAGCCAAGATCGTTTTGTTGGCAACGGGGGGGGCGGGTCGTATCTTTGCAGCCTCCACCAATGCCTTTATCAATACGGGCGACGGTCTTGGGATGGCGGCGCGCGCAGGCATTCCATTGCAAGACATGGAGTTTTGGCAGTTTCACCCGACAGGGGTGGCTGGCGCCGGCGTGTTGTTGACAGAAGGCTGTCGAGGCGAAGGCGCCATTTTGCGCAACAGCAATGGCGAGCGCTTCATGGAGCGCTATGCTCCCACCCTCAAAGACTTGGCACCCCGTGACTTCATTTCACGCTGCATGGATCAAGAAATCAAAGAGGGCCGAGGGTGCGGCCCTAACAAAGACCACGTGGTTCTTGACATGACCCACCTGGGTGCCGAGACCATCAGCAAGCGGTTGCCTTCAGTCCTTGAAATCGGGCACAACTTTGCCAATGTGGACATCACGGTGGCCCCGATCCCCGTCGTACCGACCATTCATTATCAGATGGGGGGCATCCCTACCAATGTGTACGGTCAGGTTGTGATTCCCCGCAATGGCAAGCACAACGATGTTTTGGGGGGGCTCTACGCGGTGGGTGAGTGTGCCTGTGTCAGCGTTCATGGCGCCAACCGACTCGGCACCAACTCTTTGCTTGATTTGCTGGTTTTTGGGCGAGCAGCTGGCAACCACATTGTCGATGCGGCGCTCAAGACCAAGGCCCACAAACCGTTGCCAACCGATGCGCCTGACTACACTTTGTCTCGACTGAACCGCCTTAATGGATCTCAATCGGGTGAGTATGCTCAAGATGTTGCTGATGCCATTCGCACCAGCATGCAGCAACACGCGGGTGTGTTCCGTACGCAAGCCACAATGGACAAGGGGGTTAATGAGATCAAGGCCCTGGCTCAGCGTGTTAGCCAGATTCACTTGGCTGATAAATCCAAGGTCTTCAACACAGCCCGCATCGAAGCTTTAGAGGTCGATAACCTCATCGAAGCGGCCATGGCAACCATGGTGTCTGCAGCGGCGCGCCATGAAAGCCGTGGCGCCCACTCGGTCAATGACTATGGCGATTGTCTTGAGTTTCCCAATGGCCGCAATGACGAAGAGTGGATGAAACACACTTTATGGTACAGCGAAGGTAGTCGAGTCGATTACAAGCCTGTGAATCTGCAGCCTACGAGCACCGACTCGATTCCGCCCAAGGTTCGCACCTTCTAACCCCAGGCCTGAATCAGGAGAAGTCATGACCCAACGCGTCTTTCAAATCTACCGTTACGATCCCGATACCGACACGAAGCCCCGCATGCAGACCCTGCAGGTTGAGCTTGGCAGTGGGGATCGAATGCTTCTTGATGCTTTGATGAAGCTCAAGGCAACCGATCCAAGCCTGAGCTTCCGGCGCTCTTGCCGCGAGGGGGTTTGCGGTTCTGACGCCATGAACATTAATGGCAAAAATGGCCTGGCTTGCCTGACCAACATGCTGACCTTGAAAGATCCGATTGTTCTGAAGCCGCTGCCAGGCTTGCCTGTGATTCGCGATTTGCTGGTCGACATGACCCAGTTCTTTAAGCAGTACAACTCCATCAAACCTTATCTCGTCAACGAGACCATGCCGCCAGAGAAAGAGCGCTTACAGTCTCCCGAAGAGCGCGACGAGCTGAATGGGCTTTACGAGTGTATTTTGTGTGCGAGTTGCTCGACAAGCTGCCCCAGCTTTTGGTGGAATCCAGACAAGTTCGTAGGCCCAGCGGGTTTGTTGCAGGCCTATCGTTTCATTGCTGACAGCCGCGATCAAGATACAGCAGGTCGTCTCGACAATCTTGAAGATCCTTATCGTTTATTCCGTTGTCACACCATCATGAACTGCGTCGATGTGTGTCCTAAAGGGTTGAACCCAACCAGAGCCATTGGCAAGATCAAAGAGCTGATGGTTCGGCGCGCCGTTTGATGGAGCCCAGCGTGCCCAATGTTGATTTGTTGCTGAGTACCGCCGAACTCAGCAAGCTTCGCTGGCGTTGCCGCCGGGGCTTACTAGAAAATGACTTGTTTATTGAGCGGTTTTTCCATCGCTTCAATGGGCAACTCACCCAGGCCAAGGCCTGTGGCTTGTATGCCCTCATGGAGTTGGCTGACAATGATTTGTTGGATCTGCTTTTAGCTCGAAAAGAGCCCAATGGCGATTGGTGTACCAAAGAAGTTCTCGATGTTTTGCAATGGCTGCGCCAACCTGCGTTGCAGTAGCTGGCGAATCCTTGATGTACTGGATGCGCTATTGATCAAAATGACCAACCACAAGGAATATTCATGACGCCATCTGACGTGAAAGCCACCCTGTCGTTTTCTGATGGCAGCCCAAGCATGGAGCTGCCTCTTTATAAGGGCAGTGTGGGCCCTGACGTGATTGATATTCGCAAGCTCTACGCACAAACCGGCAAGTTCACCTACGATCCTGGCTTTTTGTCGACCGCATCTTGCAGCTCACAGATCACTTACATTGACGGCGATAAAGGTGAACTGCTCTATCGCGGCTACCCGATTGAGCAGTTGGCCTTGAATTGCGACTTTCTTGAGGTTTGCTATTTGCTACTCAAGGGCGAGTTGCCAAACACCTCTGAGCGCGTTTCATTTACCAAGTTGGTTACCAACCACACCATGGTGAATGAGCAGATGCAGTTCTTTTTGCGCGGGTTTCGCCGAGATGCCCATCCTATGGCCATTTTGACGGGTCTGGTGGGGGCTTTGTCAGCGTTTTATCACGACAGCACTGACGTGCATAACCCCGCTCATCGGGAGATCTCCGCCATCCGCCTGATTGCAAAGCTGCCCACCTTGGTGGCCATGGCCTACAAATACTCCATTGGGCAGCCTTTCATCTACCCAAAGAATGAGTTGTCTTACTCCAGCAACTTCATGCGCATGATGTTTGCGACCCCTTGTGAAGACTATCAAGCCAACGATGTCTTGGTGCGCGCCATCGACCGTATTTTCATTTTGCACGCAGACCATGAGCAAAATGCCTCGACTTCAACCGTGCGTTTGTGCGGCTCATCGGGCACCAACCCCTTTGCGGCCATAGCGGCTGGCGTCGCCTGCTTGTGGGGGCCTGCACATGGGGGGGCGAATGAGGCGGCCTTGAACATGCTTGAGGACGTGCAGCGCATGGGCGGTGTAGAGCGCATTGGCGAATTCATCAAACAGGTCAAGGACAAAGATTCCAGTGTGCGTCTGATGGGTTTTGGTCACCGTGTGTATAAAAACTATGACCCCCGCGCCAAGCTCATGCGTGAGACCTGCCACGAAGTCCTGAATGTCCTGGGTTTGCATGATGATCCCATTTTCAAGCTGGCCATGGCGCTTGAAAAAATTGCCCTTGAAGATGAGTACTTCGTTTCTCGCAAGCTTTACCCCAATGTTGATTTTTACTCTGGGATTGTCCAGCGTGCACTGGGCATCCCAGTGAGCCTGTTCACGGCCGTTTTTGCGCTGGCACGCACGGTGGGTTGGATAGCCCAACTCAACGAAATGATCGGTGACCCCGAGTACAAAATTGGTCGCCCTCGTCAGTTGTTCACGGGCGCTACACCTCGGGCTGTGAAGCCTATCGGCCAGCGTTAGAGCTGCAGTTACGGCTAAACTCGCAAACTGATTTGGCTTGAGATTGAGCTTGCTAAGCGCTCAATCTCAAGCCATTTTTGATTACCCAGGTTTGTCGATCCTGGTCAGGGTGGAGGTTATTTCACTCGCCCGTAGGTGTCTTCGAACCGAACAATATCGTCTTCACCCAGGTAGCTCCCTGATTGAACTTCGATGATTTCAAGCGGTACTTTGCCTGGGTTAGCCAATCGGTGCACTTGACCCAGCGGGATATAGGTGCTCTGGTTTTCGGTCAATAAAATCACCTGGTCTCCATTGGTCACTTCTGCTGTACCTGTTACCACAATCCAATGCTCTGCGCGATGATGATGTTTTTGTAAGCTCAGAGAGGCGCCAGGCTTGACCATGATCCGCTTGACTTGAAACCTGGGGCCACTGTCGATGCTGTCATACCAACCCCAGGGCCGGTGGACTTGCCGATGCAGGTTTTGTTCTGTACGGCCCGAACTTTTAAGTTGGGCCACAATGTGCTTGACATCCTGACTGCGATGTCGCTCTGCCACTAAAACTGCATCGGGTGTTTCAACTACCACGATGTTGGATAAGCCCACGACGCTCACCAAACGGTTGGTGGCATGGACCAAGGTGTTGTGGCTGTCCAGTAACAGCGTATCTCCGACCGATGCATTGCCAGCCGCATCTTTCGGGCTCACCTGCCAGACGGCATCCCAGGCACCCAGATCTGACCAGCCTGCGTTCAGTGCCACCATTCGAATATCAAACCCTTTGGCAGCTGGACACTTCTCCAGTACGGCGTAATCGACCGACTCGCTAGGGATCAACGCAAACTCGGTCTTGCCTGGGCGCACAAAGCCAGCATCCGTTGACCTGGCATCCCACGCTGCGCGTGAGGCCTGCTCGATATCTGGGCGAAAAGATTTCAACGCATTCAGCCACATTGATGCGCGAACCACAAAAATGCCACTGTTCCAGAAGTAGCCTCCATCGCTCAGATAGCGCTCGGCTGTTTGAAGATCGGGCTTCTCGATGAACGCCATGACGCGTGAGGCCTGGCCTAAATGGCTTTCAGTCAGAATGTAGCCAAAGCCTGTTTCTGGCCGGTCTGGCGAGATGCCTAAAATCACAAATGCACCTGCATGGGCCACCCTGATCGCCTGCTGAAGGGCGGCGGCGAAGGCTTGAGGATCAGTCACCGTTTGGTCTGCTGGCGAGACGACCAGAACGGGGTCGCTGCCTGATGCCGTGGCCTGTAACGCCGCCAGGGTCATCGCGGGGGCTGTATTGCGCCCAGATGGCTCTAGAAGCACGGCAGCCCGATCAAGCTCGATCTCGCGAAGTTGGTCAAGGACCACAAACCGATGCTCCTCATTGCCGACCACGCAGGGCTCGGTCACAACAATGTCGGCACTTGACAGTGCGGCCAAGCGCTGGGCGGCTTGCTGAAACAAACTCTGGTTGCCCTGCAAGATCAAAAACTGCTTGGGGTGCTGTGCGCGAGAAAGGGGCCACAAGCGGGTGCCGCTGCCACCGGCCATGATGACGGGTTGAACGTTAATAGGGGGCTGGAAGGATGAGTCCATCTGATATCACGCTATGGGGTTAATGGGGCTGTCCATCGCATCGTTCATGCGGATCGATAGCCTTGAGGGTTGGCATGTTGCCAACGCCAACTGTCAATGCACATGGCGTCTAAATCTCTTGTTGCACGCCAGCCCAGCAATGCTTGGGCTTGGCTCGGGTCAGCATAGCAGGCGTCAACGTCACCGGGTCGACGACTGACGATGTCGTAAGGTATGGTTTGCCCACTGGCGCGCTCAAAGGCCTTGATCAGGTCAAGCACGCTGTAACCCCTGCCGGTGCCCAGGTTGACAGTCAGGCTGCCTTTGTCTCCCAGCAAGTAACGCAATGCCAAACTGTGGCCATGAGCTAAATCTTGCACGTGAATGTAGTCACGCACGCCTGTGCCGTCGGGGGTGTTGTAATCGTTGCCAAAAACTTGCAACCGCGGTCGTTTGCCAACGGCCACTTGCGTCACATAGGGCATCAGGTTGTTCGGAATGCCTTGGGGATCTTCTCCAATCAATCCACTTTCATGGGCGCCCACAGGGTTGAAGTAGCGTAACAAAGCGATGGACCATCCCGGATCAGCGGCTGCGATGTCTTGCAACATCGTCTCACCCATGAGTTTGGTCGCTCCGTAAGGGCTTTGCGTGCTCAGTGAGGCGTCCTCTCGAATGGGCAGCGATTTGGGTACGCCGTAGACCGTAGCACTAGAGCTGAACACCAGTTTTTTGCAGTTGTGACGCACCATCACTTGCGTCAAATTAAGTAAGCCACCGATGTTGTTGGTGTAGTAGTCCAAAGGCTTTTGGGTACTCTCGCCCACCGCTTTGAACGCAGCAAAATGGACCACAGCTTGAATGTCATGCGTTTCAAAGACTGCGTCAAGTGATTGACGATCACGCACGTCGAGCTGTTCAAAACAAAGTGCTTGCCCACTCAAACGATGAAGCCGGGACAAAACGTCGGGGGAGCTGTTGGAGAAATTGTCGACCCCCACGACTCGGTAGCCATGCTCAAGCAGGGTCAACCAAGTGTGAGAGCCGATGTAACCTGCAGCACCCGTTAATAAAATGGTGCCAGCCCCTGAGTGCGAGGATGCTGTATTCGCTAGCAAGGTGTTACCTCAAGTACACGTTACCCAAGCAGGCCAGCGTGTTCGCTGTGTAGCTGCTTGAGAGGTTGGAGTTGGTGCTGCGTGCTTCATGATTCACTCTGCATGTCAGTGACAAGCTGCGAGTTGCGAGGTAGGTCGCGGCCACGCCATAAGTGGTCACGTTGTCGCGTCCAAAGGACGTATTAACGCCGTTGCCCACCAGAGAGCCACGTGAGCGGCTGAGAAAGGCGGTTGAGGTGATTTTGCTGGTGACGAGATAAGTGGCGCTGCCTTGCAAGGTGTGGGTTAAGCGGTAGATTTCAGTGTCCGTTGGGGTGCTGACCTCTTTGCCGCTGGCCTTGTCAGGGGTGCTGGCGAAGTCAAGAAAACGTGACTCGCTACCGGTGTCACGATTGAACGTTGTATTGAATCTCAATCGTCCAAAGGGTTGAAAATCCCAACTTAAGTTGCCAGTGACTCCTGAGAAGTCAGAGGCTGTTGCGCGCGAGTGATCTTCTTTGCTGGCACTGATGCGGCCGTTGATGGTGCTTCGGCCGCTGGGGCTCCAGCCAAGGGTCAAGTCGATGTCTTTGCGCTGTGCTTCGTCTGAACCCAAGGCGTTGTAGCGAGGCCTATCTGTCTCGGTAGAGCGAGCACCCAATCCCACAGTGAGTAGGCCCCTGAGCCCAAAGACAACACCCACATTGGCCACATTTTGTGTGTTTTCTAGTGAAGAGAAGGAGGGCAGCGAGTAGTCCACCTGGCGATGTTGAATCCCTGCCTCCAGGGCAACCCTGCTGTTCATGCCATATCTGGCGCTGGTGCCCACAAGTTGGGTTTTCTGGCTGTTGCGCAAGCTTGATGGTGCTCCGGCCAGGGCTGGATTGGCTAGATTTTGCGACAAGCCATAACGCACATTGCCAGACAGGCTGCCGATGGTTTCCCAGTTGATACCCGTATTGAGGCCATAGCTGGTGTTGTTCAGAGATTTGAACTCTTGATAGCGATTGTTGGCGATGTTGGCATCCAAATAGATGCGTTGTCGGCTCAATGTCTGGTTGATGCCAGCAAGCAGTGTTGACGTCGTCGAGGTGTCGCTTTGAGGGTTGCTGCTCACACGTGTGACGTTGGAGTCGTAGGTCAGCCCCAACCCGGCACCAATGAAGTAGGGGCTGGTGGTCTCCCTGGTGGGTGGGGTGGTGCTTTGAGCCCAACCGGCACCAACACTCAGCAGCCCAACTGCCAAGCCCCATGTCCGGCGTGATGGGGTTATCAAGGGTTGAGAGTGGGTGGGCTGAGGCATAAAAATCTCCGTTTTGGAACGCTGAAGTTTGAGTTCAAGAAGCAAGCGCCCAAGGCTGCGGTGGTGCTTGCTATCAAGTTGAGGGTGAAGACAAAAACCATGATTTGATCGATGTGTTCTGTGGCCATTCGCCCAAGGGCTTAATGCGATGGTTATTTTTTGATCGGGCGCCTATTATGGTGGCGAGCCTTAGTAGGCATTGCGGTCAAAGAAGACCAACCCGATGGTCCGAACAATGATTTGCAAATCCAGTCCTAAAGACCAATTGCGTAGGTACTCTAAATCGTATTCGACTCGCGCCTTCATTTTGTCGATGGTGTCAGTTTCGCCCCGGTGCCCGTTGATCTGGGCCCATCCAGTGATGCCAGGTTTGACTTTATGCCGAACCATGTAGGCCTTGATCAACTCGCGGTATTGGGCATTGTGAGCGACAGCATGTGGGCGAGGCCCCACGATACTCATGCGGCCTTGCAACACGTTAATAAACTGCGGCAGTTCATCCAGTGAGGTTCGGCGGATGAAAGCTCCAAGTTTGGTAATTCGGGCGTCGCCTTTGGTCGCTTGCTTCACTGAGGGCCCATTGTCTTGCGTTGTCATCGAGCGAAATTTATAGACCGTGATTTCATCTCCATCAAGTCCATTGCGCTTTTGTCTGAAAATTGCCGGGCCAGGTGAACTCAGCTTGACCGCAATGATGAGCGATAACAGAAGCGGCGAAATTATCACCAAAATGATAAGGCTAAGGACGATGTCACTCACCCTTTTGGCCAGTGCATTGGTGCCTGTAAACGGTGTCTCACAAATCCCTACGACTGGGATGCCGTTCATGTCTTGCAGGCGGCCTTGAATGATGCTGATGCCAAATACATCAGGTACAAAAAACAGACTTGCGGTGGTTCCTTGAATGCGCTCAAGCAAATCGACGATGCGTGGCTGCAGCCCTAGTGGCAAGGTGATGTAGACCTCTCTGACGCCATGCGCCGTGATGTAGTGAGCCAAGTCTTTCAGGCCACCGAGCAATTGAGCGGCTGCATCGCTTTGAATACGTTCGTCGGTTCGGTCATCAAAATAACCTAAAAAATCGACTCCTTGGTGAATGTTAGTCACCAGCGAACGAGCCACCTTCACACCCAGAGGGCCGGCGCCTACCACCACGGCGGAGTGCCTGGATTCTTGGAGGGTCGCGCGATGTTTGAGTATTTTTTGTCCGGCCCAAATGCTGATCCATTGAGACATGGGGGTGATGATTGCCCAGGCCATCAAGGCATCTTTGTCAAAAAGATGCATGCTGCGCGTGGCGCTTCCACACATGTACAAAATGACCACCACTGTGAACCAGGAGATTAAAAGCTCAGTGCCGGCGACCAACAAGTTTTCGCGGAAGCGATTGTGCCCAGGGAAAGTCAATGCCACCACCAAAAAGCACAAAATTTGCTCGGGCCGATCTATCCGCTCACCCGCTAGCACGTTAACTGCTAAAAAAACCAGCACCGTGAGAACCGGCTCAAGCACGGCCGCAACCAACGAGGTCACTGACTGTGGGGCGCTGTAAAAAGTTCGTGTGTTGTGGCTACGTTCGTCAAACATGGGCGTGTTGTTGCAAGCGTCTGCTCAAGGTGGGGGGGGCTTATTTGAAATCTGGCCCTCTTTACCCATCCAACCTGAAGGTGCTGATTGTTACTTAAAACCCCCCCATTCTCAGCAAGGGCCATGCCTGAGTTGGGTGAAACCCGATTGCATTTTGGCGACTGGGTGTCATCTCACTACAATGACGTTCATGCTTATACCTACTTGGTTTACTGAAGCACTCGGGTCCCGGTTGATCTTATTGCACAATAACATGGTGCCCACAGCGCCTGTGCCCACGGCTCGCTTACATGCGCATGCGGGGCGCTGCCTTCAGTTTGATTGCGTTGGCCCGGCGGGTTGGCCTGAGCTACCTTCATTGATTGGCGTGATTACGCCCGCGGGTCTGATCGAGGCAGTCAGTCCGGGGGGCGTTGCTGACCTGCGTGTCGTACTTGACGCCTCACAGCCTCTGAGTTTATTCATGGGTGCCGCCCAAGGCATCCGCCCCCCAATTGATGTCTCTGGCGATGCGGCACTGGCCTCTGATATCAGTTGGTTGTTTGATCACTTGCGTTGGGACCTCGAAGACGACTTGGCGCTTTGGCTGGGGCCTGTGAAGGCGGGAGAGTTGGTTCGTGTCGGTGGCTTTTTCATGCGGCGTGCGCGCGAAGCTGCAACGCATCTTTCAGCGTTCTCTTCTCGCTCCGAGGCGGGCCTTGGCTCGCCAAGTTGAGCATGCGTCATTTGAGTCGATTGGCAGTCATTGCCTATACAGTGCGTCGGTTTGGTCTTGACGAATTTGTTTTGGATCACTTTAATCAGGCGTGGTTGCGTGGCCTGGTTCGTCTGTTCACATGGGGGCGCCGTTTGCGCCACACCAGGGCTGTCCGTTTGCGCTTGGCGTTGGAGCACCTGGGGCCCGTATTTGTCAAGTTTGGTCAAGTGCTGTCCACCCGGCGAGACTTGTTACCCACAGATTTGGCCGATGAGCTCGCGCTGTTACAAGACCGTGTACCACCATTTTCTGGGCTGACTGCACGCACCTTGGTCGAGGATGCTTTTGCGCGTTCAATTCAAGATGTTTTTTCTGATTTCGAGATCGATGCTGTCGCGAGTGCTTCGATTGCACAAGTTCATTTTGCAGTTTTGCTCGATGGCCGAAAAGTGGCCGTTAAAGTGCTTCGGCCAGGGATGCTGGCGGTGATCGATGACGATTTGGCTTTGTTGCGCACCATCGCACGCTGGGCTGAGTGGTTGTTTCACGACGGTCGTCGACTACGCCCCCGGGAGGTGGTTGCTGAGTTCAGCAACCACCTCCATGATGAGCTTGACTTGGTACGGGAGGCGGCCAATGCGGCTCAGCTGCGCCGTAACATGAATGGTTTGGACTTGGTTTTGATACCTGAGATCTATTGGCAATGGTGCACCCCCAACGTCATGGTCATGCAGCGCATGGAGGGTGTGCCGATCAGTCAAATTCGCCAGTTGAAAGAAGCGGGTGTCGATGTGCCCAAGCTCGCTCGTGACGGGGTTACTCTTTTTTTTACGCAAGTGTTTCGCGATGGCTTTTTTCATGCGGACATGCATCCTGGCAACATTCAGGTCAGCTTGGCCCCGCAAACCTTCGGTCGTTACATCGCGCTTGATTTTGGCATTGTGGGAACCTTGACTGAATTTGACAAAGAGTATTTGGCGCAAAACTTCATTGCTTTTTTCCAGCGTGATTACAAGCGTGTGGCTGAGCTGCACTTAGAGTCTGGGTGGGTGCCGCCAGAAACCAGGGTGGATGAGCTTGAAGGGGCGGTGCGGGCCGTGTGTGAGCCCCATTTTGATCGTCCACTGAAGGACATTTCGTTGGGTCAGGTGCTATTGCGTTTGTTTCAGGCCTCTCGGCGTTTCAATGTGGCGATTCAGCCGCAGTTGGTGCTGCTGCAAAAGACACTGCTCAATGTCGAGGGCCTTGGGCGTGAACTGGATCCAGAGCTCGATTTATGGCTGACCGCCAAGCCGTTCCTTGAGCGCTGGATGAACGAGCAAGTGGGGTGGCGAGGTCTGTTATCCCGTATGCGCAAAGAAGCCCCTCGCTATGTGCAGCTGTTCCCTGAGTTGCCACGTTTATTGCATCAGGCTCTGCGGCCCAAACCGGCGGCAGATGAGCGGCTCATTGAGCGTCTGATCTTGCAGCATCGACGCTTGAGGCGCTGGGTGAGTGCTTTGACCTTGTGCTTGGGGCTGTTTGGCCTGTTGGTTTTGTATACCCATACAACCTGAAGATGCTGTATTCATGGGTCGCTTGGGCGGTGAGGATGGCAGGCAGGGGGTAGTGAGATCATGCGGTGATTTCGTTGTCGATGGGTAAGATCGGCCGCTGCGCCCAGCATCACCTTGATTTGATCGACCAACCCAATCACCTGGGTGACTGGTTGGCCGATCTACAATCTTGGACTTTGTTAGATCGTTTCAAATTTCAACTCTCTAAAGGTCTTCGTATGCCGATCTACGCTTACCGCTGCGAGTCTTGCGGCCACGCGCAAGACTCGCTGCAAAAAATGTCTGATCCTGTGCTGATTCAGTGCTCATCGTGCGGGGCCATGAGTTTAAAAAAACAGGTGACAGCGGCAGGCTTCCAACTCAAAGGCACTGGCTGGTACGTGACTGACTTTCGAGGTGGAAATTCTGCCCCTGCGGCAGATCCAGTCGAGTCTGCGGCCCCCAAGGGCGATGCGGTGCCCGCTGCTTCTACACCTTCAACACCTTCAACACCTTCAGTTGATGCTTCCCCGGCCGTCCCAACGCAACCCTCTGCGATTGTGCCGTCGACAGCGTCCCCATCGACCGTCCCAAAATCAACGGCCAAACCTGCAGGAATCGAGTGAAAAAATACCTTTTAGCGGGCTTGCTGGTATGGTTGCCTTTGGCCATCACGGTGTGGGTTTTGCAAGCGGTCCTGGGGTTGCTTGATGGTGTATTTGTTTGGTTATTAACAGCCGGACAGTCGGTTTTGCCAGTGTCTGTTTTTTCCAGCCTTGAAGCGCTGAAAAGAATTCCCGGGTTGGGCGTGATCGTCATGATATTCGGTCTGTTTGTAACGGGGGTTTTTGCGACCAACATGTTTGGTCAATGGTGGCTCAGTCAAGGTAGTCGCGTCTTGCAGAAGATTCCTATCGTCAAGTCTATTTACAGCTCAGTGAAGCAGGTTTCAGACACGCTTTTCTCAAGCAACGGCAACGCTTTTCGGCAAGCTGTGCTGGTTGAGTATCCTCGACGAGGCTGTTGGACAATCGCCTTTGTCACGGGGCAGCCTAGCGGCGAGGCCGGTCGCTTTTTGCAACAGCAACAAGATAACTTCATCAGCCTCTATGTCCCTACCACTCCCAATCCCACATCGGGTTTTTTTCTGATGGTGCCGCGAACTGAGGTCATTGAGTTGAGCATGAGCGTGGATGCTGCTCTCAAATACGTGATTTCAATGGGTGTGGTTGCGCCAGAGTTGGTGCCCCCCAAAAGTGCTGCGCCAGCTATAACCAGTCGATTGGGCTAAAGGGCCTCAAAGGGGTAACTTTTTGATGTCAGTCCCTGACACAGTCGCACAGCTCATTTTTAAAATTGGAGTGTACGCATGAGAACAACGTATTGCGGTTTGGTCAGTGACACCCTGCTGGGTCAGCATGTGACTTTAATGGGCTGGGCTCATCGGCGGCGAGACTTTGGCGGCATCATTTTCATTGACTTGAGAGATCGCGAAGGCATGGTGCAGGTGGTGTGTGAGCCCGATTTGAGTGAGATGTTCAAAGTTGCCGAGTGTGTCAGAAACGAGTTTTGCTTAAAAGTCACCGGGACCGTTCGGGCGCGCCCTGAAGGCACAGAGAACGCCAACCTTTTAAGCGGCAAGGTGGAGCTTTTATGTCAGTCACTGGAGGTGCTCAATCCCAGTGTGACGCCCCCCTTCCAGCTCGATGATGACAATCTTTCTGAGACGACACGCCTAACCCACCGCGTGCTCGACCTGCGTCGTCCGAGCATGCAAAAAAACCTCATCTTGCGCTACCGTGCGGCCATGGAGGTAAGAAGGTTTTTGGACGCCAAGGGGTTCATTGACATTGAAACCCCCATGTTGACGAAAAGCACCCCTGAAGGGGCGCGAGACTACCTGGTGCCAAGTCGTGTCAATGAGGGTGAATTCTTTGCATTGCCACAAAGTCCTCAGCTGTTTAAACAGTTGCTGATGGTCGCCGGTTTTGATCGGTACTATCAAATCACCAAGTGCTTTCGTGACGAAGATCTGCGCGCTGACAGACAGCCAGAGTTTACCCAAATTGATATAGAGACCAGTTTCTTGGGCGAAGAAGAGATCCGCAGCATGTTTGAAACCATGATTCGCGGTGTTTTCAAGTCGGCCATCGGTGTCGAACTGCCACATTATCCAGTGATGACCTATGCCGATGCCATGCACCGGTTTGGCTCGGACAAGCCCGACTTGCGCGTTAAGCTTGAGTTCACTGAACTCACTGATGTGATGCAGAGCGTGGACTTCAAAGTGTTCAGCGGTCCAGCCACCACCCCCGGCGGGCGGGTGGTGGCTTTGCGTGTGCCTGGCGGGGGCGATGCAAGCACAGGGCTCAGCAGGGGCGATATTGACGCGTACACCGAATTTGTCAAAGTCTACCGTGCCAAAGGTTTGGCATGGCTCAAGGTCAATGATGTAGCAAAGGGTCGTGAAGGCCTACAAAGTCCCATTGTCAAAAATCTGCATGATGCAGCGGTTGCTGAGGTGCTTAAGCGAACTGGCGCACAAAATGGCGATCTGATTTTTTTTGGTGCAGACAAAGAAAAAGTGGTTAACGATGCCATGGGTGCTTTGCGCGTCAAAATTGGCCACAGCGATTTTGGAAAAAATCAAGGCTTGTTCGATGATTGTTGGGCCCCCCTGTGGGTGGTCGACTTCCCGATGTTTGAGTACGATGAAGAGGGTGATCGCTGGAACGCGGTACATCATCCATTTACAGCCCCCAAAGACGGCCATGAGGATTGGATGGATACCGACCCAGGACGTTGTATTTCTAAGGCCTACGATATGGTGCTCAATGGCTGGGAGCTCGGTGGTGGTTCGATTCGAATCCACCGAGCCGATGTTCAAAGCAAGGTGTTTGATGCTTTGAAAATCAGCCCTGAAGATGCCCAGCTGAAGTTTGGTTTTTTGCTCGATGCGCTTCAGTACGGTGCACCCCCGCATGGGGGCTTGGCATTTGGCTTGGATCGTTTGGTCACCCTCATGACGCGTGCCGAGAGCATTAGGGATGTCATCGCTTTTCCCAAAACTCAGCGCGCTCAGTGTTTGTTAACTCATGCGCCAAGTCTTGTCGACGAGAAGCAGCTCAAAGAGCTGCACATTCGGCTGCGCAAGGCTGCATCAGCCTAAGCGGGAGTTGGGGCAGTGACTGGCAGACCACTGAAAATTCCTGAGTCGGTTCTGGTGGTGGTCTACACCAGTGGCCTGGATGTATTGCTGCTCGAGCGGGCGGATCAACCGGGTTTTTGGCAAAGCGTCACTGGATCTAAAGACAGCCTTAGTGAGCCGCTTGCCACGGTGGCGAGGCGAGAAGTTGCCGAGGAAACCGGTATTGAAGTGGGCTCCCAGGCCGTGCCACCTGAGTCTTTGCAAAACTGGGGGATGAGTCATGTCTACGATATTTTTCCGATTTGGCGTCATCGATACGCCCCGGGTGTGACTCAAAATACGGAGCATGTGTTTGGTTTGCTAGTGCCTCGAGATGTGAAAATTTCACTGGCCCCACGGGAGCATTTGCAGTACCGTTGGATGAGGTGGAATGATGCAGCTCGTGAGTGCTTCTCCCCCTCTAACTCTCAAGCCATATTGCAACTTCCGCATCGCTAGCTGCATTCACCCATGACCTCTGCGCAGGCATCCTCTGCATCTATGCCCGAGAAGAGCTTGATGCGCCTGGCAACCTACAACATTCACAAGGGGGTGCGCGGGATTGGTCCCGCCAAGCGCCTGGAAATTCACAATCTGGGCTTGGCTGTTGAGAGCCTTGATGCTGACTTGGTCTTTCTTCAGGAGGTCCATGGCTTTCATCATGGGCATGCACGTCACTTTAGGCGTGCATCCATGGGCTGGCCAGAGGTTGGGCAGGCACATTTTTTGGCTCCAGAGGGCTACGTCGTCGCGTACCGGACCAATGCTGTCACAAGCGAAGGTGAGCACGGTAATGCACTGCTATCGCGCTGGCCCCTGGGGGCTATCAGCCATCACGATGTTTCAGACCACAGGTTTGAGCAGCGTGGACTGTTGCATGTGCCTGTGATCTGGAGGGGGCTCTTGGTGCACGCCATCGTGGCCCACCTGGGGTTGATGCACGCAAGTCGAGTGCGTCAGGTTGAGCGTCTGGCTCGTTATATTCGACTTCATGTGCCACCTACTGATCGGCTTTTGGTGGCCGGTGACTTCAATGACTGGGGTGAGAAACTCGACGCTCCGATGCGAGCCATTGGATTGAGTCGAGCCGTGTGTCCAGGACAGCCGGCAATGCGCACATTCCCATCAAAAATCCCCTTGTTTTCACTCGATAGGATTTATATGCGCGGTTACCGTTGCGTCTCTGGCCATGTCCCTAAGGGGCCCGCCTGGGCACGCATGTCAGACCATTTGCCCTTGATTGTTGAGCTAGAAAGTTTGGACTGATGGAATGGCCCCCAAGGTTTTATCAATGGGGGCTACCTAAAGTCTGCTCTTTTTTCAAGGAGGGCATTTGTCACCTGTGACCCGTACACCATCACAATAGACCCCGACAGTCGCTGCAGTGACAGCGGAGACCAAGGTGACTGGTGCTGGGGCTTTGGGGGTGGCCATTGGTGAAGACACGTAATACGCCGTTCTCACTGCGGGGAGCGAGTTTGTAGGGGTTTGTTTCCACTGCAATGTCACTGGCAGACTGGGCTGGTTGGGCTGGCGTGCAGCTTGAGAAGGCTCTGCACTTCCGTAATGAACGTTGGTGTTTTGAGCATATCTGGCGGCGGTAGGATAAGCCATGGCCTGCTTTTGAGTCACATTCTGGCCAGAGATGATGGTTGGCGCTTTGGCGGGAATAATAACCGGCTCAACGGCCACAGAAGCACTCGCATATTGAGCATAGGCGGTATTAACAGATTTGGATGTAACCTGAGACCTGCTGGGAATAATGACGGGTTCGGTCGGTGCGGCCACTGCTGCGCTGGCAACTTGTGGGGCTGATGGGTCAAATCTGCGCGTTGGAGCTCTGCCGGATTCCGCTTGAGACTCCGCTGGATTGGCAAACTGAGGGGGGCCAAGGCGCTGATCAAATTTTTTCCCAAGCATGTCTCCGAGATGCGTCAGTCTGGCTGAGAGATTGTGGTCCGACTCATCCAACTGAAGGGCGCGCTTGTAAGACATGCCAGCCAAATTGGCGTAGACGTTACCCAAATTGCGCAGCGCAACGGCATACTCAGGCTTGGTGCGTATCGCTGACTCCAGAGCAATTTTCGCTGACTCAAAGTCGCCACGCTCGGTATAAATCACAGCAAGATTGTTATAGGCTGAAGCCACTTCCATCCTGTCTTGGATCATTTTTCTGAAAAGACGAACTGCATCGTCTTTTCGGTCGCTCATTGACATTGCTGTACCTTTGAGCAGCCAAAGAGGACCATCACGGGGGTGCTCTTTGAGTTCAGTCTCAATCGCTGCCAAAGCTTCTTCAACTCGGTTTTCTTTCAATAAACTGCGTGCATTTGTTTCGCCTGTGACTTGAGCATGGGCCGGCAGCATCGTCAAGCCAAGCACCAAGCAGGCTGTGGCTGTCAGGTTTCGGCTTAAAGATAACTGGACGTTAATGGGGAGATGGGACTTGAACATGAACGAGCCTCTGATTGGCAAATTGGGTAGACTAAGTCACAACGTAAACTTCAGGCAGATCTAAGATGCCCTCATGTTTGTCTGCAAAAGCAAAACAAACAAAAAGGGACTGGATGTTGAAAAAATAAGAGGGCTGGTAACGGCACAAAAACAAACTGTTACTGCTGAGTGGTCGAGGGAGCCGGTTCAGTTCCGCGCTTAGGGTGACAATCAGCGACTGTTGCAAAAGCCCAAGATGAGATCTTGGCGTGAGCAAGTGGAGTTGTTAGGCAGCGCTTGCTCGTTGGCGCACTGATTCAGGATATTTTTGGTTGGTCCGAAGTACTGCCAGCCACGGCCTAGGGGCGGTTGCTCAATGCGCACCTGTTTCCACTTGGCATGCCCCTGGGTTTGCAAGGTGTGGAACTGGCTGCATAGGCTGTGCGTGAATTGCACAAGCATCTGGCGCGTCTCTGGGGTGTTGAAGTCGTAGGTGACCAGCAGTGTTTTGGTAGCCAAGCTGGGCAGATCTTCAGTGATCCAGCTCGGGTAGCTTTTGCGCTCAATCAAGGTGGATTGGTAAACAGATTCGGCGGCCTGCTCGGTAGGGTGAGAGCGGTCGAATCGCAAAAGTTTGAAATGTTCTTCAACCCCGGGGCTCATGTTCGTGAATAAACTCACAGGCTGACCAGAAACGACAAAGACCACTTCAGAGCCATTGTTATTAGCCAGCTTCTCAAGCGCGGCTTCATTGGTGTCGGTGCTGATCAGGTTTTCAGGGATTTGTTCGCCAAACAAGGTTTGGTAGAGGGTGGTTGCGGTCATGGCGGTGCCGCTACCCAGCGGCCCGATGTTGATTCGCTTGCCTTGAATGTCGCGCAAGTTAACCATTGGAGAGTCTGCCCGAACAACCACATGAATTTCTTCGTTGTAAAGTGGGAGGACAACGCGCAGGGGTTGAATCAGTTTGCCTGCTGCCACGTTGCCGCCAACCATGAGGTTCGTATAGGCACGGTACACGTCGGATTGCGCCAAGGCCAGGCGTACCCTGGGTTCATAGCGCAGTCGTTGGATGTTTTCAACAGACCCCTTGGATGGAAGGACTTGAAGAGAAATGCCTGCAGGTTGGGCCACGTACTTGGAAAGCTCTTCACCAATCTTGATGTAGGTTCCTGTTTCTGGGCCAGTCACAATTTTGTGCGACTCGGTTTGACCTAGGGCTGTCAAGGAGGTGCAAAGCACCCATGCTGAAAGACATATTTTGATAGGAACGGCATTCATGGACAACACTCCGGAGAAATTCTGTGTCTTTGAGCCTCAAAAAGTTAATGTCGCTTGGGGCGGGTCGATGATGTTTGACGTTTTCATCTGGCGCTGAACAATCAAGTCAGGGGTCTGCGCGGGGCGAGATGGGATTACCCGTGGGTCTCAGCGCCCCTTCATTAGCATTGGGTGATGATCAAAAATTGCCCTCAGCGGGCCGGACCACAAAGACCTAGGGCCGCATCATCGGCTGAGCAGACGAGTTGTCTGGATGAGTGACCTTCGTTGATGCATTTGTCTAAGACCGCTTTGGTTGCCCCATAATACTGCCATCCTCTGCCTAGCGGGGGCTGCTCAATGCGAACTTGTTGCCACTTGGCATGCCCTTGGGTTTGCAAGGTTTGAAACTGGCTGCAAAGATTTTGCGTGAACTTCACCAGCATCTTGCGCGTCGCTGGATTGATGTAGTCGTATGTGACCAACAGGGTCTTGGTGGCCAAGCTGGGCAGATCTTCGGCAAGCCAGCTGGGGTAGCTTTGACGCTCAATCAAAGTGGATTCGTAAACAGATTCAGCAGCTTGCTCGGTAGGGTGAGAGCGATCGAATCGCAAAAGTTTAAAATGCTGCTCAACTCCGGGGTTCATGTTCGTGAATAAACCCACAGGCTGCCCTGAAACGACAAAAACCACTTCGGCGCCGTTGTCATTGGCCAGCTTGCCAAGGGCGACTTCATTGGTGTCGGTGCTGATCAGGTTTTCAGGAATTTCCTCGCCAAACAAGGTTTGGTAGAGAGTGGTAGCGGTCATGGCGGTGCCGCTACCCAGTGGCCCGATGTTGATTCGCTTGCCTTGAATGTCGCGCAAGTTAACCAGTGGGGAGTCTGCCCGGACAACGACGTGAATTTCTTCGTTGTAAAGGGGAAGCACGACGCGCAGCGGTTGGATCAGTTTGCCTGCGGCCACGTTGCCGCCAACCATGAGGTTGGTATAAGCACGGTACACGTCGGATTGCGCCAAGGCCAGGCGAACCCTAGGCTCATGGCGCAGTCGTTGGATGTTTTCAACCGACCCCTTGGATGGGATGACTAGAAGAGAAATGCCCGCAGGCTGAGCCACGTACTTGGAAAGATCTTCACCGATCTTGATGTAGGTTCCGGTTTCTGGACCCGTCACAATTTTGTGAGCATTGGTTTGGCCTTGAGCTGTGAGAGAGAGACACAGCGTGAATGTCAACAACGTTGCTTTTATAAGAATCGCATTCATGGGAAATACTCTGGATGGCATTTAGATACCCCGCCAAACTGAAGTTGGGTATCTTCTGGGTTCAGGAAAAATGAACATGAGTCTATACTCATTCCGGCCTCATTCGGCAAGACGGCACAGCATCTTCAGTTCCGACGGGCATGTCAAAGATGCCGATGCCCTGATGTTCTGGGTCACCAGGTCAGTTTCAAGGAAAACTGTCGTATTCGTGAACTGCCGATGCTGATTTTTTTCGTTGCCAGCTAAAGATCAAATCAACGCCAAAGGGAAGGGGTGTATCTCTCTGGCTTTGGACAATGGCTTTAAGTTTGTACGGTCGATATGACGACTCAGCTTCTAACAAACGTTGACGCCGTTCATAAGCGGCAATGGCTTGCTCATGTTGGCCTCTGGCGAGCGCTAGCTCCTCTAAAGCCAGGCATGCGCTGAGTTCGGCGCAGACATCGGGGCAGATCTCTAGGGTTTCGTTCAGGGTGACGGTGCCTGCTTCGCGCACGCTTTGGGCGGCAGCTTTCATCCAGTTTTTGAGCGCTTGTTCAACCAGCAGCCTTTTGATGGGCTCTGGTTCTCCATTGTCCCAATTTTCTCGCTGAATGCCCCTTTCAATCCATTCATCCCAACGCTGTTCAACCAATCTTTGGAAGGGCTCGAAGGTGTTGAACTCTTGTGCTTTTTCTCCCACCAGGGTGCCATCAGGTTGACGAATCACCGTGGCGGTGGACTGTGCTTGTTGTCGATATAGATCGATTTGTAGCACAGCAGACGAACCTCTAACCTGGAGTGATCCTGGGTCAGAGCGGCTCGTGGAGGATGCTTTGCCCCCAAGGTGTCCGGCGTATCTGAATTGAGCATTCACGGTTGACTTGGTGCTTGCGGTTGTCCCGGCAAAAGCTTGGCTGCCAGCGTGCATTTTGTATTGCGTCAATTCGCGTTGCCTGCTGCTGCCCAGTCCGATGCCCAAGCTCGCCGACCCAAAGAAGCTCGGCAAAGTACCGCGTGCGAAGGGCCCCCCCCCAGATACAGAGAGCATCACCCCAGAACTGTTTGTTTTGGTGTCTGTATTCAGTTGCTCGATCATGCTGACTGATGCGTTTGGATGTCTGGATAGGATTGCCTCAAGGGGGGAGTTGTACTTTTCACCCGTATCCTGGTCAAGCATTGTTTGCCAATTCTGCGCGCTTGCCAAAATGTTATTGAAATTCTCTTTTGCCTCTTTCGCCTGAGTCAAACTGAAATCGCCATAAATTGGACTGCGCACAAAAACCCCTGTAGCGTTAGTTTTTGTGTGGCTAAGCGACCAATTGGCTGTGATGCCGGTACTGACTCCATCTTCTGAGGGGAGAGAAAACAAGCTCATACGCACCCCGCCACCCAGGCCAAAGTGGCGTTGATTTTGCTGGGTATCCCCAACAAAGAGTTCAATGCCGCGTGATTGTTTGGCATATTTAAGCACTTGTTCGCGAGTGCGAGAAGCTTCAGCATCCAGTCGAAACCCAAAACCAAATAACTCGGTAACCTGGCGGATGACCCATGACAAGCCGCAGGTGTTGATGCCCATCGTGTGGCCATATTTCATGGTGACGGCACCGCTTTTGCCTTCGACAGCAGGCATCACCCATTGAGCTAACTGATTTGTTGGCCGTAGATTATCTTGTCCCAAGAACTCATTGATGGTTTTGTGCGTTATGTCGATTTTTTTTAGCAGCTCATGGGTCAGCGCAAGTTTTTGCTGCAGTTGTGAGTTGAGCTCTTGCGATGTCGAGTGGTCACGCCCTCCTTGCTTAACTTGATGATCAGCCAACGCCTGGGCGACTTCGCCCAGAGATTCATGAATGACGTGGATGATTTCAAGTACTGTGCTTTTTGGGGATTGAATTTTGTCCAGCTTGTTTTTCAGCGCACTGAATGTATTTTTTTGATCCGGCACTAAGTTCAGTGCTGATTTGGGTAAAGGCCAGCCCAACTGGTTCACCCTGGCTTTAGTGTTGGTGGCTGCGGTCTTGAGTTGACTGCCAGTTAATTCCAAGCTTGCAGTCTGTCTGTCAATTGATCGCCATGCGCGTCGGTTAAGCGTCATCATGTCCAAACGCAAATGCTCTTTGGCGTGCTCTTCGATATAGCTTAACAAGCTGGTCGCTTTTAAAAGCGGCTGTAGGGTTTGAAGATCAGTGCCTCGGTTTCTATTTTGTGTTTCACGATGAGCGTGCGTCAGGCAGGATGTGATTGTTTGTTTGAGGATTGAACAGGCTTGAAGTATGTCTTCATTGGCTGGCTCAAGGGGGGTGGCGAGCCCGACTTGGGCGGTTGCCCTGACAGCCTCGCAGCGCGTGCGTAACGGGCTTCGGCTTTGAGGTTGGTCCACTGGGGCTTCAGATAACCGCAGCAGCCTTCGGTTACCCTCATCAAAATGTCCCCCCTTCGCAATAGACAGTAGACCATTTCGCACCCCATGAAATGCGGCGCGATGTTGCACCGAAAGGGGGGGGGTCAGGGGGCCTTGATGGGCAATTTTCGAGGCGGCAAATGCAGCCTTTCTAAGCCACATCAAGCTGTTAGTGTCGGCGGTTTGCTCCCTATTCGCTGCACGTATGGCCCGGTGGTAAACGAGTACTGCATCTTGCTGGATAGACGTGATAGGTGAATCATGGGTTTTCACCAAATGGCTCAGCAATTCAACGCCGCAAGGTAAATCAACCAGGTTGCTCACCAGTTTTTCGAGTGGAAGTGCAGCCGGGCGGGGTATGCCAATCACTGCCCGTGATCCGTCGAACCAATGTCCGGGCTGGGGTACCAAATCAGTTAACCCACGTTCTCTCAGTTTCTGCAAAGTGGTTGCTGCTAGATTTTGATCGCCCTTGGATATGATGGCCAAAGCATTGCACAGCACCTCGAGCGCATCGGTTGTTGGCCATTGAGATATTGAAGGGGCTTTGTTCTTCCAGTAATCAGCCAGTAATTTCAGTTGAAACCTCAGCGGTGCATTGTCTTGACCGAGCTCAAAGCCTGGCGGGTGACTCAGCAGCCGTTTGATTTTGTTAGCCTCTGAGGTCAGTTTTAACTTCATTTGCAGCATGTACTCAACTTCTACGGGTTCTTTCGACTGATCAACGATGTCTTGTAGTGTGTTGAGCTTTTTGATCTGCTGAGTCAGTTCAGAACTGCGCTGTGTCGTTAAATGAGGGGCTTGGTTTTTTTGTAGATGATTTGCGTTTGTTAGGGCGGTGGCGCAGGGCTCACCGATGGCATCGTGTTCAGCCAGCACCATATCTGTGACGCCTTGGATTTGTTCACGTGCCATTTTCATTCTTTGAGCACGCAGTGCTGCCGTTCTCAGTGCCGTGCTGTCAGCAAGCATGTCTGAGCCTGTTCGAGTTTGGCCTGAAAGCGACGTCGCTGGCGCATCACGATCTGGTCGACTCCATTCAGGGCTAACAACTCGGACCTCTCCCATGCCGATGCCCAGGCCGGCCCAAAAGTTGCGACGAGCGCTTCCTAAAAACGATTTGTTTCGTCCTTGAACCTGTGCATTTGGCAGGCTGAGATGTCGATCTAGCTGGTCTTCGCAGCTTTTTAAATAAGCCCTGGTTGTCTCAATGCTTAAGTGTGCGTCACCGTGACCGACGCGTGCACAAATTAAATCACTGAGACGTTCGGTATTGGCATTAAAGCGTCCCGCTCTGGGTTCGGCTACGGTCTGATGCCCGCTGAACAATAAGTTGCCACCCCGCGTGAATTGCGTGGTGTTTCGAAAGGGCCTTGTAAACCTAGGCATTTTCTGTCTTAGAGTCAGGAATGAGGGTTGAGCGGTTAAGACAGCGAACGATCAGCTGTCACTGAACTGCCGTCATGCTCTGAGCCTAGATGCTGCAGATTGAGGTTGAGGTGCGCGGGGCGCGTGAGCTGTTGATGCTCAAAGGGCTGCAGCGGGGCTTCGCTCTTGAATTGAAAACATGGCTCAAAGCCACTGGCGGGCGAGGGCGCCTCGCTCTTGGGCTCATGCTGGTTGCATCAGGATGCACAAGACCGTCGTGCTGAGTGATGTCCGTATTCATCAGGGCTTCCTTGCGGGTGAAAGTATCTAACTGCTACTTTCAGGGTCAAGTAGGGCAGAGACCCTTATTTGAACAGCCGCAAATGACACGCAGATGACGCAAAGCTGGGGGGCTGCGACACTTACACCTCAGTGGGTGGTCGGCCGGTGTTGTCTAGTTCACAATAGGTTCGACCTTGGAGTCGGAGCTGCTCAACAACTGAATAGACCAGTGCCACTGGATTAAAAAGTGTGCGGGGTACAACTTTGCCTTCTTTGGCCACGGCAAAGAGGGTGCGGGCGAGCCAGACGTGGCGTATAACCGGGATACCACGGGCGTGAGCACAACGAATCATGGCTTTCGCAATATCATTGGCGCCCTTGGCACAAACCAGAGGTACTGGCTGCAATTTGGGATCGAAGAAAAGTGCTACTGCAAAATGAGTTGGGTTGACAACAACTGCGTTTGCATCTTCAGTCTTTTTCACCGGGTCCGAGTTCACGAACTGAAACGCCAATGAGCGACGCATGGCTTTAACCAGCGGGTCGCCTTCATTGTTTTTGTATTCCCTGAACATTTCTTCGTAGTCCATGCGCTGTTGCTTTTTGAAGCCTGTACGCTTTAGGACCAAATCGAAGATGGACAAGACCAGTAAAGCGCCCATAATGTAGCGAAAAAGCCCGCGCAATATGGCCAGGCCACCTAAGTAGGTCTGATCAGCGCTGCCTGAAGCCAGGCTGGCTAGCGCTGGTAACTCTGAGCGGATCACTGCATAAGAAAGCAGCCCTACAACCACAAGTTTTAATATTGAATTGCCTGTTTCTCCCAGTTTCTCAAGGGTGAAGGTTTGTTCCAGCATGGATTTTGGATTGATGCGGTTGATATCAGGTATCAAAGGATGTGCAGAAAAAAGTATGCCAAACTGCCCCCAATATCCAATTGCGGCAGTCACTACGTTGATGACAAGAAACACGGCAGACATGCTACCGATCAAGACCAATGAAGAGACAAATAATCCGTTCAGGGCCATTTGAAAATCCATGGTGTGGCTGCGCAGTGCCAAATCCATCAACTTCATCCATGCGCCACGGCAAAGCGCCTCTAGCGCAAAAGTGGCTTCCATCCCAACGGCAATGATGAGAAAGCTTGCCATGGTTTTGCTGACAGGGACCTGTCCCTTTTTTCGAGCCTCGTTCAGCTTGTGCTCGGTAGGGTCTAGGGTTTTTTCTCCCATGGTGTACTCTTTGCGGGTTTGGTGTATGAAACTGAGTGGCGGTATAAATTAAAAAAGCTCTTTTTGCGGTTTGATGTAAAGTGAGCGAATCAAATCTAATTGGTGTGAAAAGTCATTGCCCACAAAATGTGCCAATGTTGCCCAGTAAAGCAATAAAACCATGAGCGCCACCAAGCTCTTGACGGGCGAGGCCGCTGGGGATGCTTGCAATGCGGGTGCAAACACGCTCAACATGGCAAAAGCAAACTCTACCAACAGCAAGGGGATCATTACTGGTGCCCCGTAGACCACGATGTGCTCCATAAACAGGCCCAATCGCTTCAGCACAATTTCTAGATGCGCCAACTCAAACGGAGGTGCTAAACTGAGCACCGGCCAAGCTGCATAGCTGTCAAGGAGCGTTTTGGTCAATGCCAGATAAAGTCCGGCTTCAATCATCACGATCACGGCAGCCTGCAAAAGCAGCGTCCCTAAGGCGCTGGCATCTTGATCCTGTGATGGGTTGATATTTTGTGTCAACACGGGAGTGCGTTGAAGGTCAATGATGGTGCCTACCGATTGAATGACCCAAATGGGAAGCGCCAATAACGTGCCGATCAAGGCACCAATGGCCGCCTCCTTGAAAGCAATGGCAATTGCACCAATCACATCAAGCTGCATGTCTTGCAGGGCCGCGTAAGTTGGGAGAATCGCTGGCAATGCGATGCTGATCGATACCGCATTGCGCATCATCCCAACTACCGTTCGGGTACCAAAGCCAGGCAGTATGGCCATGCAGACGAAGGATCGCGGCGCGATCAAGGCCAACGCCATCAGCATCGTTTGTGCCTCAAAAATCATGGTTTATCCTGTAAGGTCACCATTTTTTTGTTCAAAATGGGGCATGCTGCTTAGTTTGAATCCAGGAATCGATGGATTTTCGAAGACGCTGCAGTCGGTGTGCTATCGGCCTACGCTGCTGATTTGGTCTATGCAACGGACCGTCAGAAGTACCAATTCGCTGCCAATCCATTGGCCAGTCAAAGCCAAAACGACACCCACCGCCACAAGTTTCACAACATAGCTGACGGTTTGCTCTTGAATTTGTGTGAGCGCCTGAACAATTGAAACCATAAGGCCTAGCACGGTGGCAATAATCAGAGGTGGGGCGGAAAGGATAATAATCAGCCACAAACCTTGCTTAAAAATTAATAGTGTTTCGTTCATCTGTGGGTTACTCAAGGCTGGTATGAAATAGCCAGAGCATTGAGCAAGCGCCCCCAGCCATCGACAGAAACAAACAAGAGTATCTTCATGGGGATCGACAATGTTTGTGGTGAAACTTGCTGCATACCCAATGCCATTAACAGGTTGGCAATCAAAAGATCAATCACCACCATCGGGATGAAGATTAGAAAAGCCATCTCATAGCCAGTTTGTAACTCTGAAATCACAAAAGCTGGCATCAAAATCAAAAAATCTTTCTTTGAGGCTTCTTTCGCATACTCGGGTGGCCAGAGGCGCCTGGCGCTATCTAAAACAGATTCGATTTGGTCTTCTTTGGCAAATCGAGCCATAAATACCGCCAGTGGCTCAGCTGCTTTGCGGATTTGTTCGAGCACTGGAGCTTGTGTCTGTTTGTCGGGTCGGTTGTAGGCACTGGCGACCGATGTCAGCTCTTTACCTATACTCTGCAGAGTGGGGGCCATGACAAAAGACGTCAAAGACAAGGCGATGCCATAAATGGCCAAGGTGGGGGGGACTTGCTGAACGCCAAGCGCGTTACGCAATACCAACAATACCAATGAAATTTTTAAAAATGAGGTTGTTGTGACAACGATCAGCGGGATCATTCCCAAGAGGGCAAAAAAGATTGCCAGTGAGAACGGATCTACGTTGCCGATATTCATTGCCCAGCCCAGGAGGTGATTTGAACACCGAGTTGTCCGTTGACATCTACCAGCTCACCTTTGCCTAGCAATCGACCCCCTCCTAACACGCGCACATTGGGCGGGCTGGCTGTTGACTGCATGCGAAGTACCGATCCAGGCGAGAGGGAGTGCAGTTGGTCTAATGTCATTGCCAACGTTCCAAGCTCAAACTGAACGTTGACTTGCAGATCACTCAGCTTTTCTGGTTCACTGGTGTCATCATTGTGGCCGGTTTTATCGGACGGTTCGGCGGAGCTGGATGGGTACACGTCAATTATCTCCAAGTGGGGCCCATTGCGGCTTTCGACTTCAATGTGCCATGTTCCGATCTGTAATGAGCCATTTCCGGCTATATCAAAAAATGGTTGCTCTGGAATCACAATGTCCCCAACAGAGAGGGCATGCAAACGGTTCAGACTCATCCCATGTCGCCCGACAATAACCCGAGCTAATAAAGGAACAGCATGCCAGAATTGTGGGAAATTGGCCTTTGGGGTGTGGCAATAAGTCAATACCTGATGCCATACATTCCAAGTCGCCTGAGCGTGTGTCGTCACCGCATGGTCGGCTGTTCGTAACACCAGCAAAGCTGTCAATAACTCATCCTGCTTGTTACCGCCCCCCCTTCAAAAACTTTTCACCCAAGTTTCTGAACTGAGCAAAGGACAAACGCCAAGTCACAAGCAG
>JANMEO010000181.1:0-8316 GCA_031376995.1 Burkholderiales bacterium | reverse complement strand
GGACAACGTGGTCACCAGCACCATCGCCTGGGAGGGCGACGAGTCACCCGGCTTGTGGCGTGAATACGAAGGCGGCTACCAAGACTTGAAGATACAGCAAGCCCGTGGGCGTGCTGCACGAGAGGCTGCTTTGGCCTCGGTTCTCAGCCCTGCAGGCCGCAAAGAAAAACCTCTGCAGCCAACCCCAAAACTCTCAACCAAAGTCAAGCTCAACTTCAAAGAACAACGTGAGTTGGCACAACTTCCCGAGCAAATTGATGCCCTCGAAAAGGAGCAATCAGGCCTCAGCGCATTGTTGGCCGATGGCCGGCTTTATAGCGCCGACCCCCAGCGTGCCCTGCAGGCCCAAACCCGCCACGCTGAGATTGACGCCATGCTGCTGACTGCGATGGGGCGATGGGAGGTGCTGGATGCGATGCAGACCAAAGGGTAAGCCACTTCAGCCGGTTCATTCAATTACAGATGGCGTACCATCCTGTGCTTTCCAGCTCAACTGAGCTTCAATTAGGGGATCCATGTGAATATACCCCTCGGAACTGAAGATGATGGGTTGATGGTAGGCATGCACCCTGTCGTACGGAATCTTTCGCACCGATTTACGGGGCCGGTTTGAGGTAGTTGGGCCCCCAAGGGGGCCCCCCCCGCCGAGTGGCAGCCTCGAAAAACGTAGCAAAGTCTCTCTCCATTGAAAAATACGTTAAATCGTACGCTTTAAGAGCCCCATGCGAGTCAAATCATGCTGCTCAAGCACGCGCAGAATCGGAACAAGCTTGATTAACCGATGGGAGCGTTGACCATGACTGCCAAGGCTTATTTGTTTAAAGTTGTCACACAGGCTTTTGGCCTGTTCTTGACGCTCGCGTGTTCAGGGTCTTACGCCCAGTTGGTGGCGCTGGCATCGCCTACCGCAACCGCAACCGCAAAATCTATCGCCGTAGAGGGGGTCGGCGCATCATTCCCCTCCAAGGTGTACACCCGGTGGGCGAATACCTTTGAGCAAGAGGCTGGCATCCCCGTTAATTACAAACCCACGGGCTCTGGCGATGGGGTCAAACAGATCATCTCCCGCTCAGTCAGTTTCAGTGGCAGTGACACACCATTACCTGCAGATGAATTGCTCAAGCACAAGTTGGTTCAGGTGCCGATGCTGGTTGGTGGGATTGTTCCGGTGGTCAATCTGCCGGGCGTTATGGACAAACGCCTCCAATTGTCAGGTGAGTTATTGGCGGCCATCATGTCAGGCAGAGTCCGTCAATGGAGCGACCCATTGATTAGAGAGCTCAACCCCAGCCTCAAGCTGCCAGCCATACCCATCAATCGTATTGTTCGCTCTGATAAATCGGGCACCACGCATGGCTTCACCCGCTATTTGTCAGCCGTCTCCGAGTCCTTCAAGAATGAGGTTGGCATCAGCCAGCTGCCCAAGTGGACCGGTACCTTCCAAGAGGCGGAAGGCAATGACGGGGTAATCACAGCCATGAATGCACGCGCTGGATCGATCACGTATGTCAGCTTTGATCGCACACAGCAAGGGGGCTTAAGCACAGTGCTGATGCGCAATGCAGCGGGCAATTTTGTTGGTGCCTCTGAAGAGGGGTTTCGCTCGGCCATCATTGAAAGCGACATGGCTAAGCTCAGCGACGACCAAGCCTCGATCATGGATCAGCCCGGTCTGTTTAGCTGGCCCATCACCATGACGAGCTTCGTACTGTTTCCAGCAACTCCTGAAAACAGCGCAGAGGCCAGTCGGACGCTCAAGTTTCTCTACTGGTGTTTTTTACACGGTGACAAGCGAATGCGCGGTACAGGATTTGCACCCTTGCCAGCGAGCCTGCAATCCAAAATGGCTGCTAGATTCAGGATGGTTAAGCCCAAAGACAATATTCCGCCACAGTACTTATTGAATTAGAGAGCGTAAGGCACATGGCCCTCTGCGATGCTTAGTCGACAGAGGCGAATGATGGCTGGTCCTGGCATAGGCCCTGGCAACGATCACCTAGTCTTGTTGTTTTTTAAAAATTTGTTGGCGGCCTCTAACGTTCTCACATTTGCTTGTAAGCTGGCAAGATTCGCCTCCACTCTAGCTTTTCTTTTATCTTCAGCCGCCTTCCGGGCCTCTAAACCTGTTAGTGCTTTAGATGCAGGCTTTGATGACGCTGCTTGTTGTTTTGGCATCGAGGTTGGGGTTCGGGCCAGGCCATTAAGGCTGCTGGAGCTTGAGTCCTTTGTCGAGGGGGTGGCGGCAAGTCTTTGCTGGGTTTTGGCTTTAGGGCTGATGACGCCTGACGAGTTAAGGGGGGGCTTTTTGCGTTCGAGATTTGTTTCTGCGCCGCTGAGCGTGCCAATTGTTGGATTTTGGCCTGCCCTTCCTGCGGGGGCTGAATTCGGGTTTATTGAGATTCTGGGTGCATTTTTCAGATTATTTAACCTAACCGCGAGCGGATCCGCGAGATTGACTTGCTCTAAGTGGAGCTTTTGTTCTAGTAGCTGGATCGTCAGGTCTTGCTTCTTTGATCTACCGCGCATGTCGCGCACAGCATAATGTGCCTCGAGCTGTTCACGTGTGCTTGGCGGTCTGTCGCCCCCGGAGCCATCAACTCGGCCAGCCACGCCTGATTTTGAATCAACGGACTTTTGGGCCTCAGTTTTCGGCTGGCTTCGGCCAAACAGATTCTTAATTCCAAGGTTGTTTTTCATTGCATTCACCTCCAAACGCCAAAAAGGAGCTGATCATCATGGTTAAGTGGGAGGGTTTTGAACATGGTTCCAAAGTTTACAATTTTGCTTGCGACGACCTTCTGATCTGAATCTGACCATTTTGGGTTTCCCGCAGACTTTTTTGCTAAAGTCAAAATTTCGTCATGCAAATCGAATCGGCCGCGAGCCTGAAACCTTACAACTCATTTGGTCTGCCTGCCGTGGCGCAGCGGTTGGTGCGCATCAGCTCAGAGGCCGATGTGCGGCGGGTTTTAGATCACCCAGCTCTTGGGTCTGCGGCGCACTTCATCTTGGGCGGAGGAAGCAACATCATCTTGACCCGAGATGTTCCCGACACCGTGCTCAAGATCGAGGTCATGGGCAAACGTCTGGTGCGCGATGACGAGGATGCTTGGGTGGTCGAGGCCGGTGCTGGCGAAAACTGGCACGATTTTGTATCCTGGACGTTGGCTCAGGGTTGGGGTGGGCTGGAGAACCTGGCTTTGATCCCCGGCACGGTGGGCGCCTCAGTCGTGCAAAATATTGGCGCCTATGGCGTTGAGCTCAAAGACCGCTTCGATTCGCTGGATGCAGTTGATTTATGCACGGGCCGCAGCGTGACCTTGGGGCCCAGAGTTTGTGCTTTTGGCTATCGAGACAGCATTTACAAGCATGAGCTCGCAGGCCGTAGCCTGATCACCCGGGTGCGTTTTCGCTTGCCCAAGCCTTGGGCTCCGGTTTTGGGATATTTTGATCTCGAGCGCAAGGTGGCTGAGACGGGCTTGACTGCACCCACGGCACACCAGGTTGCGCATTGGGTGGTGTCCATTCGACGCGCCAAGCTGCCTGATCCTGAACGAATTGGCAATGCAGGGAGTTTTTTCAAAAACCCCGTGGTGACTCAGGAACAATGTCGAGACATCATTGGCCGAGACCCAGGCATTGTTCACTACACCATGCCCAACGGTCAGATTAAGTTGGCGGCCGGGTGGCTGATCGAGGCTTGTGGCTGGAAGGGCAAGTCGGTTGGGCGTGCTGGGGTGTACGCAAAGCAAGCGCTTGTTCTGGTCAACCTCGGGGGGGCGACAGGGTCCGAGGTGTTGACCTTGGCACGGCTGATTCAAGAGAGTGTGTACGGCCGTTTTGGGTTGCGGCTCGAGCTGGAGCCGGTGGTGGTTTAGCCGCAAGTTTTCTACCCTAGGGGCTGTTCGGAAAATCCTCGCAATACCTATAGGTATTGCTGTGCTTTTCGCCTTGCAGCCCGCTCCAATAGACCATTGTCTGACTGACGATGATTTTCCGAACAGCCCCTAGTAAACCTCGGTTGAAGCACTTATTTCTCGTTGGGTGGTCTGCCGCTCGAGATGTGTTTGCCACAGGCCATATTTGACACGCTGGATTTCATTGCAGAGCCGGTACCAGTAGGTGGGCAGGCGCTTGTGTTTGGGCAGTTTGCGAGTCGCATCAACCTGGCTCATGGAAGTTGCCAGGCCATCATAGTGGGTGCAGGGTGTGGGCGTGACCATGCGCACCTTGATTTTGAGCTGCCAACCTCGATCAAACGCATGGTCATAAGGCAAACACATGGGCAACAGGGCTGCCACGTAGCGTGAAGCCGCATGTCGATTGATCAGGTAAGCACTTGACCCCGTGCACTGGCTGAGCATCACCGCCAAATGGTGTCCGGCAGCCACTTCCAGCACAGGCTGCGGCGTACCAGAGTGTACGGCCGAGAGTTTGACCATGTCCCACCGGTGGCGGTGTTGCAGCAAGCCCTGTAAAACCCTTGGCAACCCGGCATGGGCGATCACATCGTCTTCCAAAATCAGGGCAAATTGGGCACTAGAGACCAAAAATGCGCGCATGACTTCAATGTGCGATAAATAACACCCCAACTCGCCAGGCGCCGCAATGGTGCCGTGATGCGCTTTGAAAGCCCGCTCGTCAAGCAAGGCCTGTTGAGCCGTATTCAGTTGTTGAGCATCGACCGCTGAGAAGCGAGTCCAGGATAGGCTCAGCGGCCCAAGTTGGGCCCTGATGTGATGCAAGCGCTCGACGGCGCGGTCAAGGTTGATGACCCAAGTGCTCAGACCGTCGAGGTTCATGGTTTGCTGTTCGCTGCTCGCCTTTTGATGGAATTTGGCGCTCAGTGTTTTGGTTTTTCTTTGACTGTCCGCTTAGGGCTTGATTTTTTGCGCGCTGCTTGGGCGTTGGCAGCAATGCGCAGGCGCAAGGCGTTGAGTTTGATAAACCCAGCCGCATCAGCCTGGTTGTAGGCCCCGCCATCGTCATCAAAAGTGGAAATCACTGGATCAAACAGCGAGTCTGTGAGCGACTCGCGCCCCACACACATGATGGTTCCTTTGTACAGCTTGAGCCGGACGGTGCCATTGACAGTGGTTTGGCTGGCATCAATCAGCCCTTGCAGCAGTACGCGCTCTGGCGCAAACCAATAACCGTTGTAGATCATGCGGGCATAGCGTGGCATGAGGTCTTCCTTGAGTGCCAGCACTTCGCGGTCGGTGGTGATGCTCTCGATGGCGCGGTGGCCCGCCAGCATGATGGTGCCGCCGGGCGTCTCGTAGCAGCCCCGGCTCTTCATGCCCACATAGCGGTTTTCGACCTTGTCCAGACGTCCAATGCCATGCTTGCCGCCCACGGTGTTGAGGCGGGTCAATACCTCAGCCGCGCTCATGCGCTGCCCATCGATGGCGATGATGTCACCGCGCTCATATTGCAGTTCAAGCACCTGGGGTTTGCCAGGCGCTTTCTCGGGGCTGTTCGTGAGCCGCCACATTTTTTCTTCAGGTGCGAAGTTGGGGTCTTCCAGCACCCCGCCCTCGTAGCTGATGTGCAACAGGTTGGCGTCCATCGAGTAGGGTGCACCGCCCCCTTTGCGTTTCTTGAAGTCAACCGGGATGCCGTGCTCGTCGGCATAGGCCAACAGCTTGTCGCGGCTGAGTAGATCCCACTCGCGCCAGGGCGCTATCACCTTTACGCCGGGCATCAATGCGTAGGCCCCCAACTCAAAGCGAACCTGGTCGTTGCCCTTGCCAGTGGCCCCATGGCTGATGGCGTCCGCCCGGGTTTGCTTGGCGATATCGATCAGGCGCTTGGCGATCAGTGGGCGAGCAATCGATGTGCCCAGCAAATACTCGCCCTCGTACAGGGCGTTGGCGCGGAACATGGGGAATACAAAATCCCGCACAAATTCCTCGCGCAGGTCATCAATGAAAATGTTTTCAGGACGGATGCCCATTTTCAGGGCCTTGGCGCGGGCCGGTTCAACTTCCTCACCCTGGCCGATGTCGGCGGTGAAGGTCACGACTTCGCAGTGGTACACATCTTGCAGCCACTTCAGGATCACGGAAGTGTCCAGGCCGCCTGAGTACGCCAGCACAACTTTTTTGATTTCTTGGGACATGGTGAATATTTGATGAGGCAAAACCCCAATTTTATGTGCAGGACGTTGCATATATCGACCTGCATAGGCTGTAATGGCTGCGGGATTCATCTTGAGAGAAATTTCCCTCCTGTGTCCGATGTCCAATAACCCCATGCAAGCTCACATGCCTCACGAGGTGCCTTTGCGCTCTGACGCCCTGTTGATGCGTTTGCTGGAGGTCAGCCCCGACCCTATTTGTGTGACCGAGCTCGAGACGGGCCACCTCGTGCTCATGAATGACGAGTTTTGCCGCATCACCGGTTATGCCCTGGAAGAGTTGGTCGGCAAAACAGCCAGCGAGTTGGGCATTTGGCACGATCCGTCTGAGGCCTCACGTTACCTTTCGCGTTTGGTGAGTAACGGCAGCATCCACGATTTCCCCACGATGTTTCGGACCAAGCAAGGGGGCATGGTGGCCGCGTTGATTTCGTCCTCGGTGTTTGAGCAAGATGGCTTGCGTTACACCCTGGCGGTCATCCGCGACATTACCCAGCGTGAGCGCAGCCGCTTGCAGTACCAGGCCATTCTCAGCAATGCCATGGTGGGCATTGCCTTCACCCGCGACAAAATATTCCAGCACACCAATGCTCGTTACGAGCAGATGTTCGGCTGGCCGCCGGGGGCCTTGGTGGGCCGCCCGGTGTCGGTGGTGTGGCCCTCGCTGGAGGCACACGCTTTGATGCGCAAGGAGGTCTCGCCCATGCTGGCTGCGGGTCACCCGATTGACATTGAGCGCGAGTTGGCGCACCGGGACGGCAGCATTTTTTGGGGGCGCATGCGGGCCCAGGCGGTCGACCCGCGCAACCCCACCCGCAGCGGCACCGTTTGGATCGTGGAAGACGTGACGGAGCGCAGGCGCAGTGAACAGGCGCTGGCGGCGGCCAAAGAGCAAGCCGAGGCTGCCAACCGGGCCAAAAGCGCTTTCTTGGCCAACACCAGTCATGAGATTCGCACGCCACTCAACGGGCTGTTGGGTCTGGTGCGTTTGGCCCTGTCGCCCAACCCCCATGAAAACACCCTGGAGCGCCAAAAACAATACCTGGAACGTATCCAAGACAGCGCGCAGGCGCTGGCGAGCGTGATTTCTGACATCCTCGATTTGTCAAAGATTGAGGCCGGCCGTTTCACTCTGGATCAAACCGCCTTTGATCTGCACGCCTTGCTGGAGAATTTGCGCGGCGCTTATGCCGAGCTCGCCCGCGAAAAAGGGCTCAGCTTCCGCTTTCATGTTGCCCCAGATGTGCCGGTATGGGTCAATGGTGATCCGGTCCGGGTGCGTCAGATTTTGAGCAACTACCTCAGTAACGCCCTCAAATTTACACAGCTGGGCCAAATCAAAGTCAACGTCAGCAGCTTGCCACAGGAGCGCCTGCGCATTGAGGTGTTCGACACCGGGCCGGGCATCTCTGACGAGCTCATGCCTCGGCTGTTCACGCCGTTTTCCCAGGCCGACTCGTCCACCACCCGCCAGTTTGGCGGTACGGGCCTGGGTCTGAGCATCTGCCGCGAGCTCGCGGAGTTAATGGGTGGCGCGGTGGGGGTCAAAAGCCACCCCGGTGAGGGGAGCACCTTTTGGGTTGAGTTTCCGCTGCCCGCCACCACCAGCGTGCCGGAGCCCGCTGCGGCACTGGATGCCGAGCTTGAAGTGCTGCGTTTTGCCCGCGTGCTGCTCGTGGAAGACAATCCTGTCAACACCTTGGTGGCCGAGGCGACCTTGCAACAATGGGGGGTGGTGGTCTCGGTGGCTGTGCACGGCGCCCAGGCCGTCGAGGTGGTGGAGCGCGAACGAGGAGCGTTTGATGTCGTTTTGATGGACATGCAAATGCCGGTCATGGGGGGGCTGGATGCGACTCGCGCTATCCGCTGCAATTTCGATGCCGATGTACTGCCCATCATTGCCCTGACGGCGGACGTGTTGGTGTCTGAGCGCGACGCCGCGTTTCAGAACGGCATGAACGACTTCTTGTCCAAGCCCATCGACGTGGATCTACTGGCGCGCGTTCTTGCCAAATGGATTCGCCGCGCGCGCCGTGCTAGGGCGTGTTAACAATTGAGTCTTTGCCCGAATCCGAAGAACGATGACGAGACTGATACTGAGCGATGAGGCCTGGAAGAAACTTGAGCCGGTGCTGCCTGGAAAAGAAGGCGACTGTGGGGTAACGGCGGCAAACAAT
>JANMEO010000170.1:0-4619 GCA_031376995.1 Burkholderiales bacterium | reverse complement strand
AGCCATTGGAAGCAACACAAATGCCCGCTGATGCATGCGAGGGTGTGGCACTTGCAGCTCGGGCAGCATCAACTTTTGATCGCCCCACAACAAAAGGTCAAGATCGAGGGTTCGTGGTGCGTTGGTATAAGGGCGCTCACGGCAATGCGCGGCCTCTAACGCTTGCAAGTGCTGCAAACACTCCAGAGCTTGCAGCACTGTTCGAATGAGGACCACCGCATTGACAAAATCAGGGCCCTGTGCCTCATGGGGTGCTGAACGATAAAAACTAGAGCAGGCTAGCAATGAGATTTTAGGTGCCCGGCTCAGGACCTGCACTGCAGATTTTAAAGTACGCAAGGGGTTGCCCAAGTTGGCCCCCAAACCAATCCAAGCCATCACCTGGGGCGGCTGCGCCTCATCCTCAAGCTTGGGTGCCGGGCTCACTCGGGGCTGCTTCAAGATCAGTGGTTTTACGGCGACGACGGCGGCGCTTCTTGGGTGCGGGCTCGGGCTGCACCTCAGATTCAACACGCTCCTCGCGCTGCTTGACCTCTTTCGCACGACGTGCGGTGTCTTGCTCTCTGGCCAAATCAATCAGGGCGCGACGCTCTTCGTCAGTACCCAAAGAAAAGTCTTCCCACCATTCGGCCAACTGATCAGGAACCTCACCCGCATCGGCGCGCAAACGCAAGAAATCAAAGCTTGCCCGAAAACGTGGCTGCTCGATCAGCGTGAAGGGGCCACTGCCAACTCGCCGCTCAAAGCGGGGCTGCATCATCCAAATTTCACGCATATCAACGCTCAATTTGCCACGACCCGAGATGTCGCCAATTCGCGCATCGAAAACAGCATCGACCGCTTGCTGCAAAGCAGGAATAGGGGGCTCACCCTGGTGCTTGAACTCATTCCAAAAATCCAGAACATCGTGCCAGAGCAAACACGCCAGCATGAAGCTGGGCACCACTGGCTTGTTCTCGCCAACACGGCGATCTGTGTCTTCAAGGGCGCGTTGAATGAAGGCAGCGCGGCCACTGGTGCTGGGGGCGTCAATCACGGCATCAAGGATTGGGAAGATGCCACGCCCTAAGCCCTGCGTCTTCAACTCTTGCAAGCTGGCCAGCGAATGACCGGTTTGCAACAGCTTGACCATTTCATCAAACAAACGTGACTGCGGCACGTTTTCAAGCAACGAGGACATGCCAATGATCGGAGCACGGGTCTTTGGCTCGATCTGAAACCCCAGCTTGGCCGCAAAACGCACCGCGCGAATGATGCGCACAGGGTCCTCGCGGTAGCGGGTTGCGGGGTCACCAATCATGCGCAGCAGCTTCTTTTGCGCGTCTTTCAAGCCACCATGATAGTCGACCACAATCTGCGTCACAGGATCGTAGTACATGGCATTGACAGTGAAGTCGCGCCGTGCGGCATCTTGGTCTTGGGGCCCCCAAACATTGTCACGCAGCACGCGGCCCTCAGCATCGATGACATGGGTGCGGCCGTGTAACTCACCCTTAGACGTTTTCTCATTCCCCGTGACTTGAGACGCAGAGGCGTTGTCCATCATGGCGCGAAACGTCGACACTTCAATCACCTCGTGATCACGACCGCGGCCAAAAATCACGTGGACAATGCGAAACCGTCTGCCAATGATAAAAGCGCGACGAAACAGAGCTTTGACTTCCTCGGGCGTGGCGTCTGTGGCCACATCAAAATCTTTGGGGCGTAGCCCCAACAGCAAGTCGCGAACAGCCCCCCCCACAATGTAGGCCTTGAAGCCTGCCTCTGCCAGAGCCTGAATCACCTTAATAGCCCGCTCATCCACCAGGCTCAAATCAATGCCGTGAACAGCCTGGGGCACCTCAACAAGCTTGCCCAACACTGGATGCTCCCGAGACTTCGCAAGAGCTCGTTTGATCGGCGAAGCCAGTTTATCGATGAAATTTTTAATCATGAAAAGAGTTGCAGTGTTCGCCACCCACGCACCTGGGCTTCAGCTCGCAAAGCGGTAGACGGATTGGTTGCCACAGGGTGGGTTGCGCGTTCGAGCAAAGGGAGGTCATTGATGGAGTCGCTGTAAACGCTGACACGTTCGAAGTCGGCCCAGGTGCGCTGCTGGCTGGCAAGCCACTCAGTGACGCGCTCGACTTTACCCTCACGGTAGCTGGGAACGCCTTCAATACAGCCCGTGATGGTACCTGCTGCGTCGCGAGCAAGCCGCACAGCAATCAAATTAGCAATGCCCAGGGCCTCAGCGATCGGGCCGGTGATGAATTCATTGGTGGCCGTGACCAAAGCCACCAGGTCTTGGTCACGCTGATGGGCTTGCACCAGTTGCAGGGCAGCGGGGCGCAGCTGTGGCGTGATGACTTCATTCATGAATTGCGCATGAGCAGCACGCAGCACTTGGGCAGATCGGGTACGCAAGGGCTCGGTTGAAAATGCCACATAGGCATGAATATCGAGACGACCTGCTTGGTAAGTTTCGAAAAACTCATTGCTGCGACGCCAAAATTCAGTCTCATCCACCCAGCCAAGGCGGATGATGAACTCGCACCACGCGTGATCTGAATCCAAAGGCAACAACGTATCGTCGAGATCGAAAAGGCAAAGGTTCACAGTCCCTCCCAATTTGATTCGAGCAGCATTTGCTTGAGCAATGGCAACGTCAGCGCACGCTTGCGACTGAGAGCAAAGTCGTCCAAACGATCAAAGAGCCGCATCAGATGCTTGAGATCGCGTGGGAAACGTGTCAACAGGTAGCCCATCACCTCGTCGGACAAGACCAGCCCGCGGCGATCGGCCTCGCCATGCAAGACGCTGCGGGCTTGCGGTTCGCTCAAAGGAGAAAGCGGCAAAACCAGGCCCCAACCCAAACGGGTTCGGAGATCGTCTCGCAGATGAAGATCAATCGGCGGCAGGCGGCCTGCGCACACGACAAACGCGCCGCGGGTCGAAGCTTCCACGAACAGCACAAACGCAGCCTGCTGCAGTTCAGTGTCAAAACTCTCGCATCCGTCTAGCACAAGCACGCGCCAATGGGTGTTATGCATGGCATTGTGCAAGGCGGTCGCGTCATGGTCGCCAACTTTCAGGCTGTAGACCTCCGGGGGCGTCCAGTAAGAAGCCAGTGCACGCAGCAAGTGAGTTTTACCAACCCCCGAGGGGCCCCAAAGGTACAACGAGGGAGGACGTGAGACCGCCTTGTCAGCCAACGTCTGCGGGCACAAAGCCCGAAGTTGTGCCAAGGTCAGCGAATTGTCACCCCCAATGAAGTTATCTAAGGTCGGGGGAAACTCAGGGCGAATCGCCAGGGGGATTTGTTGCATAAGCATCAATTGATGTAAATCGCACTTTGCAAGTAGGCCTCTTGGACGCGGCGCACAGCCACCACAAGAACCGCACTCACAGGCAGAGCCACCAGCACGCCTACAAAGCCAAACAGATGCCCGAAAGCCAACAGTGAAAAAATAACCATCAGGGGATGCATGCCGATACGTTCACCGACCAAGCGAGGGGTCAAATAAAAGCTTTCAATGATCTGGCCCAACCCATACACCAACGCAACGCTAAGCACCCCATACCAACTCATGAACTGCAACAAGCCTGCTATGAGGGCCAGCAGCATGCCCGCGCCAAAACCGATATACGGAATAAAAATAGCCAGGCCGGTGAACACCCCCAAGGGCAACGCCAACTCAAAACCAAACAACGCCAGCCCCACGCTGTAAAAAATAGCCAAAATCAGCATAACCAAGGCTTGCCCACGCAAATATTGACCCAACACCATGTCCACCTCGATCAATACAGTTTGAGTATGGGGTCGCATGCGGGGCGGAATCAACTGCGTGCCACGCTGCACAAGGGTGGGCCAGTCCATCAAGAGGTAAAAGGACACCAAAGGAACCAATACGGCGAGCCCTGTAGCAGTCAGCAAGATGCTGCCACCGATGCGCGCTGAGTTGAGCACAGCCACGCCCCAACCATCAAAGTTAGCGTTGAGGTACTCCAAAGCCAAGGTCTTGATGCCCCCGACATCGATGGGTATGCCAAAGCTGTACTGCGACAGCCAGGGCAACACCTTATTGTTTAAACGATCAAAAAACAGTGGTACCTGCTCACGCAGCAAGGGCAGCTCTTTCGAAAAAACAGGCACCACCAAAAGCAGCAACGCCAACAATGCCAAAAGCATCAGCCCCTCGACCAGAATCACAGCCACCAAACGCGGCATACCCCGCCGTGCCAGGTGCTCGACTGCAGGCTGCAGGGCATATGCCAAAACGGCCCCCACCAAAAAAGGCGTCAGCACAGGCGCCAACAGCCACAACAACAAGACAAAGACAAGAGCAATCCCTGCCCAAGTCAAGGTGCGTCGCTGGGCGTTGGTCAAAGTCATTCGCTAGTGCCAGGGGCTGTGAAAAATCAATCGAATTGGAAATAGGCGTGGTTTCAAGTGTTGCTTAGCGCCATGCGTCAATATTTTGCGACAACTTCGGCGCGCGCGGATTACCACACGCAGTGCACACAATGTACTTGCTATACCCCTCGGAACTGAATATGCTGGGTCGATGAGTCGTGTTGATAATGGGGATGCAAGGCGTAAAGCACAGCGATAGCAGTTGGTAAGGGGAGCATTTACA
>JANMEO010000090.1:0-5452 GCA_031376995.1 Burkholderiales bacterium | reverse complement strand
CCTGCGCCATCGCTTGGCGCAGGAGCCCAGCGCCCTCAAACCTTTTGAACAACTGCCTGCCGCCCTGGTACAGCTGCGACAAGCCAGTGACACTTTTGATGCATTGGCCACCCAGCAAGCCACCAACTACCTGCGCGCCTTGCTTGATGAATGCCGACGCGCTGAAGACCACGTCAACGCTCACCTTGACGAAAACGGTATTTCAGTCAATGTTATTTTTTTGATGGACCAACTCACTGAGCGAACTCAGCGCATGGACATGCTGCTTAATTTGCTCAACGCGCCCAACCCAGACCGAGAGTTCATTCACGTTATTTTGCAACTCTCCCAGGGGGGGCGTTCAAGGCGCAGCGTGCGAAGCTTGTTCACTCACCACTATGCTTTGCTGGCTCGCAAGACAGCCCAACGCCAGGCTGACACAGGCGACCACTACATCAGCCGCACCCGCAGCGAATACTTCGAGCTGCTGCGCAAAGCGCTGGTAGGCGGCAGCGTCATCGCCCTCACCACAGGCGTCAAATTTTCACTCAGTGCCATGAGTTTGCCCTTGTTTTGGGGCGGGATGGCTGGGGGCTTGAACTATGCCCTCAGCTTTGTGGCCGTGCACTTGCTTGGCGGCACCGTGGCCACCAAACAACCGGCCATGACAGCACCTTTGATGGCAGGCAAACTGGTGGACATTCATGACAGCGATGATACGTTGCAAGATTTTGTCGATGAAGTGGCCCATCTGCTGCGCTCTCAAATTGTTGGCATTGTGGGCAACTTGTTGGCAGTGATCCCCGTCGTTGGATTGGCGCAGCTCATTGCCTTGAATGTCACGGGTAAGCCACTTATCAGTTCAGAAACCGCCCACCATGTACTCAACACTCACAGCCTGCTGGGCCCCACCGTCTTCTATGCCGCCTTCACGGGCATCCTCTTGTTTATAGGCAGTTTGATCGCTGGCTGGGTAGAAAACTGGTTTGTGCTGCACCGGCTTGACAGTGCCATGGCCTGGAACCCGCGCATCCAAGCGTGGTTAGGCGCCCTGCGGGCGCAGCGCATGTCACGTTGGTGGCGTCAAAATATCTCGGCATTGGCCTCTAGCGTCGTGCTGGGGATGTTGCTGGGTGTGGTGCCCGCCATGGCCAGTTTTCTAGGTCTGCCGCTGGAGGTGCGGCACGTCACCTTGGCCACCGGCCAAATCACCGCAGCCATGGTCACCCAAGGTTGGGCCGTTTTCTTCAAGCCTGAATTTTGGGCGTGCGTGGCGGCCATCCCTGCCATCGGGGCTTTCAATTTGGGAATTAGTTTTTGGCTTGCATTTCGCCTGGCCTTGCGCGCACGCAAAATCCGGGTCCAAGACCGCAAGCGGGTGCGCAGAGCTGTCTGGCGTGGCCTGCTCAAGAACCCACTGGCCTGGCTGATGCCGCCCCGCAATGACACCGTACCCAAAACCCAACGCGCATGAGCATCCAGACTGATTCTTTTGAAGCCCCTCAGCGCGTGGTCAGCGCTATCCCAACCTCAACCCACGAAGAAGCGATCGAGCGTGCTTTACGCCCCAAGGGCTTGGCAGAATACGTGGGTCAAAGCAAAGCCCGTGAACAGTTGGGCATTTTCATTGAGGCGGCACAAATGCGGGCTGAAGCGCTTGACCATGTGCTTTTGTTTGGCCCCCCTGGTTTGGGCAAAACCACTCTCAGTCACATCATTGCGCATGAATTGAAAGTTAACCTGAGGCAGACCTCTGGGCCCGTGCTAGAAAAACCCAAAGACCTTGCCGCGTTGCTCACCAATCTAGAAAAAAACGATGTCTTGTTTATCGATGAAATTCACCGACTTAGCCCCGTGGTGGAAGAAATTCTCTATCCGGCTCTGGAAGATTATCAAATCGACATCATGATCGGCGAGGGCCCTGCAGCACGCTCGATCAAACTTGACTTGCAGCCCTTCACCCTGATCGGAGCCACCACCCGAGCAGGGATGCTGACCAACCCACTTCGTGACCGCTTCGGCATCACGGTGCGTCTGGAGTTTTACACCCCTCAAGAGCTGTCAAGCATTGTTCAGCGCTCAGCAGGCCTGCTCAATGTGCCCATTGATGAAGAAGGCGCATTCGAAATTGCCCGCCGCTCACGAGGCACCCCTCGCATTGCCAACCGCCTGTTGCGCCGCGTGCGTGACTACGCCACCGTCAAAGGTTGTGGCCAGGTTGATCGCCCCATGGCTGACTTAGCCCTGGCCATGCTAGACGTCGACCCACTGGGCTTTGATGTGATGGACCGCAAGCTCCTCGAGGCCGTGATCCATCGTTTCAACGGGGGGCCTGTGGGGCTGGACAACGTGGCTGCTGCCATTGGCGAAGAACGCGAGACCATCGAAGACGTGATCGAGCCATTTTTGATTCAACAAGGCTACTTACAACGCACTCCACGCGGTCGCATCGCCACGCTGGCTGCGTTTGTGCATTTGGGCGTGGCCGCCCCGCAAGGACACTTTGATTTAACCTAACGTCAGACAACCTGATCTCTACTGTCAATTACGGATTTTGCAAAGATACCAACGCCAACTTCCCTGATTTTGGTGGTGAAAATTTTTGGTCCCTCAATTCAAAAATCATACGCAAATCGGTTCTCGGAAACACGGTCTCCGTTTGATTGAGCTCCTCGCATAGCAAAGCAATGCTGCGATCACTGCTTTGTTGTGCGAGATGATGCAGTCGCACCGTCAGTGTTTTGCGCTCTAGATCGGGCAGTAGATCGGCCTCGGTGGTGTACAGCGCTCGCAAAAGAGTGCGTGCCTCATCGGGATGCGTGAGCGACTCACGCAAAGAATTTGCCATCGCTGTCTCGGCGCGATACGAAATCATCTTGATCGCATCAACAAAGTGTTTGCTGTGTGTACTCAAATGCGTGAAGCGCTGCTCCTCTGGCAAGTCCTTGAGCGCAATGTGCCTCGGCGTCTCTTTTCGTTTGGCTTTCAAGTTGTCAACCTGGGCTCTGAGTGCCTCCACATCTTCTTGTAGCGCAGCCTTCTTCGTCGTGAATGCCTCAACGTGTGCTGACTCAATAGCACCATCAGTGCTCAGCGCCCCCAACTGGGCCGTGACTCGCGCAAGCTTTTCATTGGCGCTGCGCACCTGTCCATTGAGCTTGCGGTGTTCAGGATTGACAATCAAAATTGGATCAGTCATCTCCTGCGTTTGATAGTCCGATAAGCAGTCTAGGCTGTAGTGTTCGCGCGCATACTTGAAGTAATTTTCCTGAGCCCATCTCGCGAACATATTGGTTGCCAGTCGTGTCATTTCTAGGCGGTAATTCGTCGAAATGATCGAGGTCTGGTGGCCCGAAGGGGTCAGCTTTCTGACCTCGCGCACCCACAAACCATTGCTCAAACGAGTACCTCGTTCAGCCAATTGCATGCGTGTGACTTGTCCATTTGCGAGCGTCACTTGATGCGTAGAAAACTCCTCGACAGCCCAGTCACCGCCGGGAAATTTGTGATAACTCAGACACGCAATGCGTTTGACCTTGAGGCGTTGCATGAAATCAGGGCTATACCCCTCGGAACTGAAGATGCTGGGTCGATGGGTCGTTTTGAGAATGGAGATGCAAGGCGTAAAGCACAGCGATACCATTGGGTATAGCGAGCATTTACAACGCCGCAGATCCGTTTTCAAAACGGCTCAGCGATCCGGCATCTTCAGTTCCGAGGGGTATAGCTTGGTGCTCCACTTGGCGGCTTGGCCATTGGCTGAGAGGTGTTGAATTTTGGCACGCAAGGTGCGCACTTCGGGTGCGCGGTCAAGGCCAAGAAGTTTGCTCCACTCGCCTGGTGCGGTGTAGCGCAGAGCCTCAATGGTGTCGAGTCGGCCCAGTGCCATCAAGCTAAGCAACAACAAAAGGCTGTCGAGCCCATAGTAGCCATCGGGCAATTTGTTCAAAGAGTCTTCGCTGCACTCAAGCAGTCCCAATGCCAATAGAGCGGGCAGAGCAAAGAGCACGCCACCATAAGGCACATCCAACGCTTTTTGGAATTGCGGGGTTACCGCGGTCAATTCACCGAGGCTGGCGGCGACGCGTGCCGGGACGTTGGAGGTGGCGCGCCCCATTAGCGCTTGGGCGTCTTGACTTGAGCGTTCGCTTTTGCTGCTTGCTGAACTGTTGCTGCTGACGTCGCTGAAGGCGATGTCTTGAATGTCAGGGAGCGTGTCTTTTTTTACTGGCTTGCGCAGCCGTACAGCGCGGATTGCCTTACTCAAGGTGTCAAACTTGATGCCCAACAAATCGGCAACCATCCGTGGCTCGCTGCCTTCGTCCAATTGGCTTTGCGCTTGCTCGAGGACCGACTCGGTTAAAATGACAGCACTGCGGCCAACGCGCGGCGCATAAAACGCCGGGGCACCTGCGGCTCTGAATTTGACGGCGCGTTTGATAGTGATCTGTGGCACGCCGAAGGCTCTGGCTACTGCGGCCTGTTTGGCACCGCAAGTGACATGCAACTGCGCTGCAGCGACCAAAAACGACGCCCGGTCGGATTGCTCATGGGTAAAGATGGGCATGTCGCAATGAAAGTAGGTCACCGTTTGTTCCAACTTGGAAAAGCTCAGGGTCTGCGTGATTTCGGTTGCGCCGTTGGGAAACAAGGGCAGGTGAAGTTGAGGCATGGGAGCACGGCTTGAAAAAAACGAAGACGGTATCTTCGCAAAATCCGGGCCTGTTTGGTCTCAGTGCACAGAAGATTTTGATATCTCTGCGCTACGCCTTGATTCATAAGGGTTTGGCTACTGCACACGCGAACCGCGCCAGAGTAGAGATCAGGTTGTCTGAACGTGGACGATGGAAGGGCCACGCAAGCACGAGCCCAATGGTCGCCTATTTGACTATTTTTGATTGATCAGGCCCTTGTTTTTTAAGAATTCATCGACCAACTTGAGTCTGATGAGAGGGTCATTGAGCTCCATGAGTCGTTGCTTGGCTGCCAGTGGGATGGGTAGCAGCTCGCACCATCTATTGGCCACCCAACCGGCATCATCCAGCCGAAAAGGCGATAAAAACGGTTGTACGCCTTGGGCTTTGAGAGCGGCAATGGCATTAATTAGTGCACGTAAAGACTCTAACAATTCGCTTGTTGGGGATACCGATTTGTCTCGAGGCAAAAATTGCACCGAAGCCGTTAACAAACCATTGCTTTGAGGTTGAGTCGATAGCACTTCAAAACGTTCCATGCCGCGGCAGCGAACGTGCAGGACACCAAGGTGTTGCGCATCAGTTTTTATCAGCTCAGCGCGAACGCCCACACGCTCGGTTTGGGGGGCTGCTTGTTGGTGATCATGCGCTGTGGTGGTGCAGGTGGCAATCACACCTAAGGATTGGCTCTCGCGCAGGCACTGTGCGATCAGGGCTAAGTAGCGAGCGTCAAACACCCTGAAAGACAATAGCCCACCCGGAAAAGCCACCGCTTTCAG
>JANMEO010000076.1:0-1873 GCA_031376995.1 Burkholderiales bacterium | reverse complement strand
CGATATGAGGCGCTTGATGTCCTTGGCGGCCTCTGCGCTGCGCTGCGCCAGGCTGCGCACTTCGCTGGCCACGACCGCAAAGCCACGGCCCTGTTCGCCAGCGCGCGCCGCCTCAACCGCAGCGTTAAGCGCCAAAATATTGGTCTGGAATGCAATACCGTCAATGACGCTGATGATGTCAGCGATTTTTTTACTCGAATCATTGATTCCTTTCATGGTGTCAACCACGTGAGCCACCACGTCTCCGCCTTCAATGGCCACGCTCGACGCGTTGTGCGCCAGTTCATTGGCCAGCTTTGCGTTGTCAACGTTTTGGCGCACCGTCGAGCCCAGTTCTTCCATCGAGGCCGCAGTTTCTTCAAGTACGCTGGCCTGCTGTTCGGTGCGCTGGCTCAAGTCGTTGTTGCCCTGAGCAATCTGCGCGCTGGCCGTGGCCACCTGCTCAGCATTGGCCTGTATGCCCTGCACGATGCCAGAGAAGTTGGCCTGCATGCGCGCCATCGCCTCGAGCAAGCGCACCGTCTCGTCGTTGCCAGCCGGATGAATCTGAGCGGCGAGATCACTTTGCGCCAGACGATCAGCCACCTCGACCGCATGCGCCATAGGCAGCGCCATCCGCCGTGCCACCCACAGTGATGCCGCCACCATCAGGGCGGTTGCCAATAACACAGCCCCAACAATCGCCTGCTGAATTTGCTTGGTGATCAACTTGGCTTGCGTGTCGGCCGCTTCGGCTTTGCGCCCGATGGCCGCAGACATCGCCGCCATCTTATCTTCGAGCTCTTCAAACGTGACCTGCAGCAGGGGCATCGCGTCACGCGCAGCACCCACATCGCTGCTCGATGCATTGATAACGCGCTGAGCGTTGTCAATGTATTTGGTGATGATCGGCCTCACCGCGTCTACAGCTTCAAACGCTTCGACGCCCAGAGGCAGTTGCTTCAACTTGTCCATCGCAGCCGCATACGTCTGGGCGTGGTCCTTCAGACCCTTGTCTGCCGCAGCAATCCGTGCCTTGTCTTTTTCCAGTGCCCCCAAGTAGGCCAGTAGAGCATCACTTCGGATGGCATCGTGCATCATGTCAGCCTCTTGGCTGGACTGAAGCCCGACACCAATAAGCCCTGCCTCGTCAATAGCCCCACCGAGCCGAGTTGAAGCAAACAACCCAATGCCACCGACCAGGCCTGCCAGGCCGGCTCCGACCAGGCCAAATGAGAGAATCTGAGAGCGCAGTTTCATAAAGTCTCCTTGCTTGTGAAGTTGTCACCTGGTCACCCAGATCACCAGCTCAGGCCGTACCAGCCAAAGCCCACGGTCCACACAGTGCCTGAGTCCGCACCCACCTCTTTGCTGCCGGTCAGGTCAACCCCAAATCGGTCTTTGACCAGCCACCAGCGGCCCCCTGCGCTGTTGACGGTGCCGCCAAACGTTTCACGCCGGTTATTGGCCTGAGTTTCCACAAACAGCTGCGCATCGTCGCGAGGCGCCCACACCAGCGCCAAGTTAAGCAAAGCCGCCGTCGTGTCACTGGTGCGCTCGCGCGCCGTACCCAAGTTGGCATGCCACGTCCAGGTGTCGCTGGCGCTCAGCGTGGCCAAAGCCAACGCAGCCGTTTCAACCGTGCGCCAGCTGGCATGCGCAGGGCGCTCGAAAGCTGTGCTCAACTTAAGACCCAAGTTCAGCTCACCCACCGGGGTGCCCAAACGCCAAGCTTGCGGCACCCACTTCAAGGCATCCCATTACACACATCTCAAGTGCCAACTCAAGCCCACTTGAAGAGAGTGCACACTTAGCTGAATGAAACAATGGACAGAAGAAGAGTTTGAGACCCTATCATTTGGGGATGCCCGCCTGGACAGACGACTGGCGATTT
>JANMEO010000054.1:0-3574 GCA_031376995.1 Burkholderiales bacterium | reverse complement strand
GAAGCCCTCGCGCTCGGCGTTTTGCACCTGCGTCAGGGCATCAGTGAGGTCTTGGTCTGACACGTAAGACACATCAAAAAACCGCATGTCAGCGGTATCTACGGGGAGTGCCAGACGTTCACGCAATTTGACCTGGTAGGCCAGATGAACCTCAATTTCATCGACGAAATGAAGCGATTGGACTTTCATTCGCGCAATACCTTCAAGTTGATCCAGGCGAAACATGCCTTTGGCCAATGTCATCAACTCTGGCAGACGCTGATCGTAATCACCGCGTTCAACATCCGCTGTCAGGCGGGCACTTTTCATGGCATTCAAGCACTGTGAGACACGGTCTTCGCAAGACGTGGTGGCATCCAGGCTGATAACAAAGGTATTGTTTCTAAGGCTGGGCTGATGTGCCAAGTGAGACAGCCATTTGGCTGTGCTGGCCGTGAACTGTGGGCTGGCAGCGTTGACGGTGCGGTGCAAACGATCCAGAAAGTTGGAGAAATCCTGCGCATGGAGTTCGTTGGAAAAGGCGCTCCATTGTTGACGGGCAGCCTCTTGATCGGCTGGGTCATACCAACGGGCCACAGCTTCGGGCAATGGAATAACCACTTCATTGGGTGCAACGCCGGGCATCGAAAAACGAATTCTGGGCCCTTGATAGTGGCCGACGTTCATCGCAGCGTTCAGGTTCCTAAGCACCCGCTCAGGAATCGAGTTTGCGGTCAAATCGATGGCGCAGTTTGAACTCAACTGGGTCGTGATGCTCCGGGGCAGGCTAGTCAACCGATTGTTGCTGACATAGAGCGCGATGAGCGAAGAGGGTAAGTTCTCTGGCCAGCTAGCCAACTGGTTGTTTCTGACATCGAGATCGGTGAGCGAACCGGGTAAGTTCTCTGGCGGGCGGGTCAATTGGTTGTCGCTGGCAAAGAGCCAAATGAGCGAAGCGGGTAAGGTCTCTGGCAGGCTAGTCAACTGGTTGCTTCTGACATCGAGATCGGTGAGCGAACCGGGTAAGTTCTCTGGCAGGCGGGTCAATTGGTTGTTGCTGACAAAGAGCCCGACGAGCGAAGTGGGTAAGTTCTCTGGCAGGCTGGTCAATTGGTTGTTGCTGACATCGAGCAGGCTGAGCGAAGCGGGTAAGTTCTCTGGCAGGCTGGACAAGCCCAGCGCACTTAAATTCAGCGTTGCGTTGGGCTGATTTTGATCCTGCCATTCAATCATCTTTCTGACAGCTTCAGTGCGATTTTCGTCTGCCCTTGTGCCCTGCTGCTCCCAGGCGCGCCAGTGGGACAAATATTCGGCACGGCTTGACGGGGGAGAATCAGCGACCCGCCGCCGTAGCTCAACTTCTATGGAGGCTGGTCGGCGAAAGGTCGGGTCGTTAGTGCTGGTCCCAGAGGGCGATGCTGAAGTCGCCCCCTGTGCGGCATTAGATGAACGAGGGGGAGTGGGAGATTGGGCAGGATCGGGGTCTCTTCTCGTCGTGCATCGACCCAAAAATTGTGAAATTCTTCGCATGGTGCCTACTTAACTACATTGAAATTCAAGAGCAGTCGCCGCAAAAATTGCTCAACTGGTTATTTCTAATTAGGGTCTGTTCTGAAAATCCTCACCAGCCCTCAAGCGTCGTTTTGATGTGGTTGGCTATGTAGCAAATGCTCGCAGTCACCGCACCGTAAGGTTTCACGTATGCTGAAGATTTTTCGAGTTTGCCACTCAGGGTTAGAATTTTCTATCCCCGATCCAGGGGATGCCCCGAGCAAACCCTGGGAGCGTTTCGAAAAACGGAATTTAAAGCACGTGATGCTAGGCTCACGTGGATGCATGCTCTTTGTGAACCGCCTTCCAGGCTTTGTACTCGGACGGTCGTAACCCATAGCGCGCCAGCACCCCCTCGTGCAGCCTGCGGAGTTCTTCGACAGTCAATGCCTGTACGCCTGCTTGTTCACTCTCAGCCACGTGCTCTGCCACGGCTCGCTGAATGCAGGAAAGCGGTTCAAGGTCTGGATGCGTGATGACTTCGCGGATGGTCTGCTTGATGAAATCACGCCATGCCAAGCGCAGAGGGTCGGGCTCCGAGACGTCTTGTTTGATCGCGAGATATTGCTGCGTAGAACGCTCGTAGGCCCAGACGTAAAGGTCACGCAGCAGCTCCACGCGGGTCATTTCATAGACGCCGAGGATGGCCCGGCTGTAGGCCTGCTCCGGCACGTCCAGAAAGGTTAGCGGACAAAGGTTCGCACGGAACAGCGGCAGATTGGCGGCCAATCGCGAGGTGCGCTTGTTGATGTCAGCAAAGGGCTGCAGGTAGGGCAAATGCACCATCATGAAGAAGGACTGCTCAAACGGGTCCCCAATCTGATTGGCTTTACCCAAAAGGACTTCCAGCGTGTCTTCGATTTGCTGTGGTGTTGAGAGCGGGCGATAGACGCTTTTGCCAATATCAACGGCGTGCTGGCGAATTCGTCCCTCATCGGCTGGATTGGGCAGCAAGTTTTCCGCCAAAGCGCTGTGCAAGTTCATCAGCGTGTAGCGGTTGAACTCCGCACTGTCAATGTTTTCGACCAGCAGTTCGATCGCCGTCTTATGGTTCAGGATCATCTGTGTTTCGATGGCAGCCTTGCCCCATGCGGCCTTGCCATACTCAATGAGCTCGCGCGTGTCGAGCCGAGAGTAGGTGTTGCCCTCCAGGTGGCTTGACGCCCATGAAAGGTCGATTAACAACCGGTTCAGAATGGCACGGCTGTAGGTGCCCGCAGGTTCATCAGCGTCAGTGGTTCTGCCCATCTTGTGCAATTGGCGGCGCAGCGACTGCGACAAATACCAAGTCTCATTAGGACGGTAAGCATCCAGAAAATCACGCTGATAGCCTACTGGCTTGCGCGCTTGCGCAGACTGATCGATATAGACAAGGATGTCCTGACTGTCGGCAGACAGGGGAATAAAGGGCGGAAAGGCATCTACTCTGGTGGCCAGTACACCGCTGCCAGGTTGAGCATCTGTACGAAAATAGCGACGGGCCCGACCTTCACCCGTTGCTGCGACTTGATCGCTCTCAATCAGCTTCGCGATCAATCGCTGTGCTGTTCGCCTAGCAATGCCAGGGTGCGCGCTCAGCAGTTCGGCCAGCGTCAATCCGCTCTCGGATGCCCTGATGCTGTTCAGTAAGTCTGTGGTGGATGACATCGCGTTGTGGCGCCACTCCAGGTTCATGGGGTGCAATAATGGCGCAGTTTATCAAACTGCGCCAGAATTAACCCAAAAAGTGGCGCAGTTTGTGACCATCCGCACCACTTGCGCGCGGTAGCCTTGGTGATGTTGTAGCGTGCAGCCACAGTTGCCAAGGGCGCTTTGGAAGAATAAATTCAGCTCGTGTGCGCGGCGCGGCGCGGCGTGGTTCGCACTTGTGGATGGACTTGCGATCCGGCATCGTCAGTTCCGGGGGGATTAGGGTCCCGTTTCTGCGCAAAGCGCAAACCCACCGCGCCAGTCATCGACCCTACTCAAGGTTCAATGTGCGACAGCAGGCCGCGCTCGCGAAGGAATTCGCGTGTCAGTGGGCGATTGATTTCACAGGCGATTT
>JANMEO010000044.1:0-2207 GCA_031376995.1 Burkholderiales bacterium | reverse complement strand
GTCGCCGCGACAGCTGCAACGCTTTACCTCAACCCATGACCAGGTAGCCAACCTGTTCATGCACTGCCGCTACAACACGCAGGCGCAGGCCAAGCGAGAGGCGCGCGCCCAGGCCTTCAAGGCCTGGGACAGGGTGAGCTGTGCGTCGATGATGGCCTTCCTGGCAGCCTGAGATTGCGTGGCAATCTGCGTTACAAAATCGCTTGTCCCGCCCCCAACAAGTTGACAGTACCGTTCAACTGCCGTTTTTAGGATAATAGGTCGGGGTTTGAACCACGCCATCGCCACTGCATGCCGCTGATATGCTTTGGGCCTTCTGTCAACTCACCGCTGCCACGTGATCACCCTGCCTGAAGTTCTCTGGTCTCTGACCGTTCCCGCTTTGAAGCAACTCATGGCCTTGCTTCCCGATGCGCCATCGGCAGGCCGCAAAGATGAAATCATTCAAACGCTTGTGCGCGGACTTTCATTGAGCGGGTTGATTGCTTTGTGGAAACGTCTGGATGAACAGGAACGTCTGGCCGTTGGAGAAGCGCTGTACGCGGCCAATGGTGTATTCGATCCAATCCAGTTTCAAGCAAAACATGGACGCTTGCCGGTCTTTGAGACGGAGATCAAGAGGTATCACAAAGCCCCCACACAACTTTCACTGTTCCTGTTCGCCTGTGGTTCTGACCGTTGTGTGCCCGTTGATCTGCACGCATCACTGAAATCCTTCGTGCCAGCCCCCAAGCCGACCATGATTGCAACGGTTGAGATGCCACCAGCCAGCCTGAACGACACCGCCATGACGGTGCGCCTGACTGAACATGAAGCGTTTGCCGAACTTACCGTGATGCTGCGTCTCGTGGAGGAAGGCAAGATGCAAGTCAGCGACAAGACATCAATGCCCACAGCCAGCACGTTGCGAATGTTGGAGAACCATCTGGTCGGCGGTGACTTCTATCCTGACGAGCCGCCGAAAAAACCCCGAGGCGATTGCATTGGGCCGATCAAGCCGTTTGCCTGGCCCATGCTTTTATTGGGTGCCGATCTGGCTCAACGCAAGGGGACCGGGTTGGCTTTGACCAAAGACGGGCAGAAGGCAATGGCGAATTCCCCTGCCGAGATGATTCGATCCATCTGGCGACGATGGATCGAATCTACGCTTCTGGACGAATTCAGCCGCGTGGACAAGATCAAGGGACAGAAGGCAAAAGGGCAAGTGATGACGTCAGTGCGCAAGCGCCGTGAAACCATCGCTTGGGTCTTGCGTCTTTGCCCGGCTGACAAGTGGATTTCAGTCGAAGAGCTGTCCCGATACATGCGTGCGGCTGGCCACAGATTCGAGGTCACGCACGATCCCTGGGCGCTTTACCTTTTTGATTCGAACTATGGCAGCTTGGGCTACTCGGGCTCCCATGGCTGGAACATCCTGCAGCACCGCTACATCCTGTGCCTGCTGTTTGAATACGTGGCAACACTGGGCATGATCGACGTGGCACACATCGATCCCGGCCAGGCGCCGCAGGATTTTTCTGATATGTGGGGAGCCGACAATCTGGAGTTTCTGAGTCGCTATGACGGCTTGGCATTCTTTCGGATCACGCCGCTGGGGGCTTACTGCCTGGGGTCCGCCGATAAATATGTGAGCGCCTCCCTGCCAAGCCAGGTGCGGTTGTCCGTGCTGCCCACTCTGCTGGTCAAAGTGGTGAATGGCGAACCCTCCATGGAAGAGGCCTTGACACTTGACGCCTGGGGCACGCGAGAAACCGAACACAGTTGGCGTCTTGATCGCCAGAAGGCCATCGTGTCCATCGAGCGGGGCCGCGATATCGACGATCTGCTCATGTTCTTGCGAGCCCGGGATGAGCAGCCCTTGCCTGATACCACTGAATCATTCGTTGCCAACTGCCGCAAGAATGCGAAGGCTTTGAAGGTGATGGACACCATGTTGCTGGTCGAGTGTCAGGACCAGACCACTGCTGAATTCATCGCCACGCACAAATTGAACGTAGGCCTTTGCCAACATGTGGGCGAGCGGAAGCTCATCGTGCCGCTGAAGAAAAAGGAAAAGTTCAAGCTGTTTGGAGTTGCCCCCTTTTCGCGGACACTATTCTGAGCGAAAGAAGGAGTCCAAATGCAAAAGTCAAAAGCGCCCTACTCGGCGCAGTTTCGCCAACAAATGGTGGATCTTGTTCACGCTGGGCGTAAGCCCCGAGAGCTGG
>JANMEO010000036.1:0-25936 GCA_031376995.1 Burkholderiales bacterium | reverse complement strand
TGGGCACGTTCCGATATATTACTCACCCGTTCGCCACTCGCCACCAGGATTGCTCCCGTGCTGCCGTTCGACTTGCATGTGTAAGGCATGCCGCCAGCGTTCAATCTGAGCCAGGATCAAACTCTTCAGTTCGATCTTTTTAGCTACTCAAAGAATTAATTACTCTCTTCAGTGAGCGCCACTACAATTTAAAATTGCGTTCTTGGCGCCCACACTTATCGGCTGTTGATTTTTAAAGAGCTTGTGGATTCAGCATTTATTTTTGCTGAGCCCTCTATTATGCACCGCTTTTTTACCTTGTCAACAATTTTTTTATTTGTTGATTTCTTGATTTTTTTGCGTCTTGGATTATGTTCAAGATTTTATTTTTTGTCAAGCAATTTTTTCGTCTAGCTATCTCTGTTTTTCTTTGTCTATTTGGCTTTCGCCTTGGCTTTGAATCACAGAGAGGGCGAACTATATCAGAATTTTTTGCTGTTTGAAATTTATTTCAGCGATCGGCTCGCATGTTGAGCTCGTTGAGGATTTTTTGCTCGGCCCAAACATGGTGTGGTTCGTTTGCCGTGATGACTCGCTCTACTACCGCCTGCTCCCATCGGCCCCGCGCTCGCAAGATGACCTGCTTAACTCTGGTCACTTGCGCCGGATGCATTGAAAAACTTCTCAGCCCCATGGCTAAAAGTAAGTCTGTAAATTGGGGATCGCCAGCCATCTCGCCGCATACAGAGACATCTTTTTTCGCCAACCGGCCATGTTGGATAGTGCGATAGATGAGCTGTAGCACTGCTGGATGCCAGGGGTCATAGAGACGAGCGACGGCTTCGTCTGCTCGATCGATCGCCAGCGTGTACTGTATGAGATCGTTGGTGCCTATCGATAAAAAATCGAACCGAGTTAGGAGCTGGGACGCCATCATGGCGGCAGCTGGCACTTCGATCATCGCGCCCACCTCGATGTCAAGATAAGGTCGGCCAACTTCTTGCAGTTGCTGCTTGGCACGGGCTATTGCCTCAAAGATCTGCTGAACTTCGGCCCAGTGAGCCACCATTGGAATCAGAAGGCGAATTTTTCCGTGAGCACTGGCACGAAGAACCGCCCGGAGCTGTTGTCGGAACATCGAGGGCTCTGACAGACTCCATCTAATACCGCGCAAACCAAGCGCCGGGTTGAGTGTATGCTCGTGACGCAACTCGCTGGATGAAAGCCGCTCTATAGCCTTATCTGCACCAACGTCAACCGTACGAATGGTGACAGGCATGCCCTGCATAGCTTCAACAGCACCCCGATAGGCTTCGTATTGCTCGTCTTCGCCGGGTAGCTCACCGCCTCGGTTGAGGAATAAAAATTCGGAGCGATACAACCCAACACCTGCACACCCCGCTTCTAAAGCCGGGCCAGCGTCAGACGGTAGCTCAATGTTCGCGAGGAGGGTAATCCGCTCGTTATCGAGGGTGACTGCAGGGGCATGCCTTAGGCGAGCCAGACGCAACCCCTCAAGATCACTTTGGCGCTGCTTGAAGCGATACTCTTCTAAAAGAATGGGTGACGGATTAACGATGATGACTCCCATGTCACCATCAATCACGACCCAATCATCTTGCCGAATGATGCGACTGGCTTCACGCGCTCCGACTACCGCCGGAATATCAAGACTGCGGGCCACAATTGCAGTGTGCGATGTTTTGCCCCCGACATCTGTCACAAAGCCTTTGAATACACTGCTTTTAAATTGCAGCATGTCAGCAGGAGCAATGTCGTTAGCCACCAAAATCAAGAACTCTTCTTGACCAGCACCTTGTGGCGGAATGCGCAAATTTAGACTCATTGAGCTTTTAGTCAATGCAAGCATCAAGCGCTCTACCACCTGTTCAAGATCTGCTTTACGCTCCCTGAGGTATTCATCTTCCATTTCATCAAATTGACGCGCCAAAACTTCAAGTTGGGCTGACAAAGCCCATTCGGCGTTGTAGTGCCGCTCAATAATCCATTTTTTGGTGGCAGTTGTCAGGGATTCGTCTTTTAAAAGCAGGAGATGGACATCTAGGAGGGCTGACAACTCTGGCGGGTCTCCAACTTGCAGCTCACGCTGCAGGCAGGCTAATTCGCTAGCTACCACGTCACGAGCCTCACGCAGTCGCAGAATTTCAGCCTCGATCGCCTCAGGATCGATGAAGTAGTGGGCGACGTCGAGGCGACTGGAGGCGATCAGCACAGCTTTACCAATAGCAATGCCTCGCGATACAGGAAGTCCGAAAACTTGGATGCTCATGATAAGAATCCTAGCGCCATCCAGAATTTCGCGATATGGCACATTCGATACTATCGACGCTGTTGTGCATCTTTCATGACAGCTTGATCACACGGTCAGATCATTGGCCTTCGCCAAACTTGTCTTGAACCAGCGCGGCCAGTGCCCGAGCGGCGACTTCTTCATCATCGCCCTCGACTTCCATCTCAACTTGGCTTCCGATACCAGCAGCCAGCATCATGACCCCCATGATACTTTTCGCGTTAACACGGCGCTCGTTGCGCGAGAGAAAAACCTCACTATTGAAGGATCCAGCAAGTTTGGTGAACTTGGCAGAGGCGCGTGCATGCAGCCCCAGTTTATTGTTGATGGTAAGTGTGGCTTTGATCATGACTCACGCCTTGAGGAGCTTGGTTTTGTGGCTTGGGGATGCCCACAGTCATCACGCCTTGGCTCGCCCCAGCTATGGCGCGCGCCACCATAGCGTCTAGTGATCGGTCTTCGTAACACAGCGAACGCCAAACCATAGGCACATTGACTCCAGCGATGATTTTGACTTGATAACCATCTTCTGAGGTTTGAGCCAAGCGCTGAGCCACATTGCATGGGGTCGCACCGAAAACGTCGGTCAGGATAAGCGCATCAGGATTTCGGACCTGGTGGAGCAATTGCCGAGCGCAAACCTCGATGTCTTCTTGAGGCATATCGGGCTTCACATCGTAAGCCTCTAAAAATTGCGCTCGCTCAGGAAAGGTGTGTAGGGCCACCGCTTTGAGCGCTGAAGCCAAAGGTGTATGGGCGATGATCAGGATACCGAGCATGTGCACAGATTATGGCGCCTGGCGAAGATTGAATAAAGACATTTGCGCTATCACAGGGATGCCGACTGTGTCTTTGGATTGCTCATCGCAGGCCAAAGCTTGCTCGAAAAGAGCTCCGTAGCACTGGAGCATGACAGTTAGCGCTATGCTTGGCTTTTTGCACGCAGACAGGCTGCGCGCGCATTTGCAGAGATCTATTGTCCATTATGAGCAACTTTCTTGAAGCCAAAGTGCTAACCGTTCACCACTGGACCGACCGACTTTTTTCTTTCACCACGGAGCGAGAGTCAAGTTTTCGATATCAAAGCGGCCAGTTCACCATGATTGGCTTGATGGTGGATGGTCGGCCCTTGATGCGGGCTTATAGTATGGTTAGCCCTCATTATGAAGAAACGCTTGAGTTTCTCAGTATCAAAGTTCAGGATGGGCCTCTTACATCGCGATTGCAACACATCCAGCCTGGCGATCATATTTTGGTCGGGCGTAAGGCCTCAGGCACTCTGCTGTTGCAAAATCTACTGCCCGGACGGACACTGTATTTGTTATCGACAGGGACCGGGCTCGCGCCTTTCATGAGCATCGTGCGCGACCCTGATGTGAATGAACAGTTTGAAAAAGTAGTGATGGTGCACGGCTGTCGTCAAGTCAATGAGCTGGCTTATCACCAGTTCATTATTCAGGAGCTGCCACGCAACGAGTTTTTCGGTGAGCTCGTGACCAACCAGTTGTTGTATTACCCCACAGTGACACGAGAAATATTTGAGCGTCAGGGCCGCATTCCAGCTCTACTGGAAAGTGGCAAGTTATGTGATGACCTCGGCATGCCAGGTTTGAGCACAGAGAATGACCGTTTCATGCTCTGCGGTAGCCCTGAAATGCTGAAAGATACACGCGTGCTTCTTGATTCTTTGGGGATGGCGGAGGGCAGTATGAGTCGTCGTGGTCATTATGTGATCGAGCGCGCATTTGTTGATAAGTAAGCTCCACACCCATCCGACGGCGTACATCGCAAAAGGGGTCCCTGAGTGAGACTATGGATTGTTCGAGCGCTCGCCCTAGGAGCCGCCATTTGGGCCTTGGGTTCTTCTGCAAACCCGGTGCGCACGCCTCATGTGGCAGCAGAATTGGTTGCAGAGCGTAGTGCGATCCAGGCTGGCCAAGTCATGCAAGTGGGCCTGAGCTTGATACATCAGCCCGGCTGGCACACTTATTGGCTCAACCCAGGAGACTCAGGCCTGCCGACGAGGCTGACGTGGCGACTACCGCTGGGTTCACAAATCGGTGAAATTGAGTGGCCTGTACCGCAGCGCCTGCCCGTTGGCCCCTTGATGAATTACGGCTACGAAGGGGAACTGCTGCTCCCCTTGAGTTTTACGCCACCGCCCTCAGCAAAACCTGGGGATATGATGGTTTTGAACGCCAGGGCAGACTGGTTAGCCTGTAAGGAAGTGTGTATACCCGAGTCAGTAGAGCTAGAGCTGCTGCTGCCAGTGGTAGGCCAGGATGTCACGCCTGGAATTACTTCGGCAACCCCTGCATTTGCTAGCAACGCAGCAGCACAATCTCAGCCCCTCAAGGGATGGACTTCGGATTTGGAATATGTCGGCCAAGACGCGTTGTTGGTACTGAAAAGCATGGCTGCAAAGCCGCCCGATGTCCTACCCTCCATTCAAGTGTTTCCGCACGCGGCTCAGCTTTTTGAGTCGGCATACCATGAGGTCTACCAAACAGCAGAAGGCTATGCAGTGAAGTTGCGGCTGCTGCCTGATGCAGCCATGCCCAAAACTTTGCGCAGCACTGTGGTTGCCCCAACGACAAACCCGGGCGAATTAACAGTGTGGGGCATGAGCGCGTCAGCTGGTGAGATTGTGGCGGATGCAAAGGCTGTCAGCCAACTTAACACACCACCCCAACTTAAACGGCTGCCCAACCTTCTAGCATCGACCCAGCTCAGTCAACCCACTCAAAGTGGCTTATCGAGCATTTGGGCTGCTTTAGGCATGGCTTTATTGGGTGGCATGGCGCTCAACTTGATGCCTTGCGTGTTGCCCGTACTGTCGATCAAGTTGTTGAGTTTGACAGTACACCATGACAGTCGATCACCCTGGGTTCACGCACTGGCTTATAGCCTTGGGATCGTGCTGACTTTTTTGGCCATGGCTTCGGTTTTACTGGCTCTGCGTGAGGCTGGTGGCGCTATAGGCTGGGGTTTTCAGCTGCAAGAACCCGGCGTCGTTTTTGGTCTGGCTGTTCTGTTTTTTTTGTTAGGGCTTAATTTTCTCGGTGCGTTTGAATTAGGCAGTGTCACGCCACAAGTCTTGGGGCGATGGCGCGCTCAGCAACCAGCAGTGGATGCATTTGCCTCGGGAGTCCTGGCGGTGGTTGCGGCCAGCCCTTGTACCGCACCATTCATGGGGGCTGCGCTAGGCTTTGCTTTGACACAACCCACTGCCGTAAGCTTGACTGTTTTTGCCACTTTGGGGGCTGGCATGGCGTTGCCCTATGCTGCATTGACCCTGCTGCCTCGATGGCGTCATTGCCTGCCCCGCCCGGGGCAGTGGATGATCCGACTCAAGCAGGGCCTGGCCTTTCCAATGTTTGCTACGGTGGTGTGGTTGCTTTGGGTTCTGGGGCAACAATCGGGGATCGATGAAGCGAGCAAAGTGTTGCTCGTGTTGCTCGGGGTGGCTTGGCTGGTCTGGATGCTAAATGGGCCCCGTCAGAGCAAGACCCGTCACTGGTTTTGGCGCACGTTGCTGCTGATGGCATTGGTGGGTTTGATCACCTGGGGTTGGCCATCCGTACAGCGGAACGAAAATTTTAAAAAAGATCAATTAATCCAGAACCCAGCGGCATCATGGAAGGATTTTGACGAAGCAGCCTTATCAGATCATCTGGCGCGTAATGAAACCGTGTTCATTGACTTCACGGCAGCATGGTGTGTGACATGCCAAGTGAACAAGCGACTGGTCTTGAATTCGAAGCAAACCCTGCAAGATTTTGCAAATGCCAAGGTGGTACTGATGAGGGCTGACTGGACGGACCGAAACCCACAAATCACCGCCACATTGGCCCGCCTGGGGCGCCATGGCGTGCCCACCTATGTCTTGCTGCGACCTGGTAAGGAGCCGGAGCTTCTGCCCGAGGTGCTTTCGTCACGCAGGGTGCGTGAGGCTCTGCTGAGCCCAGGACCATGAGCACCTTAGAGTTGCACAATTTAGAATGCTGCCGCGGCGCACGCACGCTCTTCACTGGTTTGTCACTTCATGTCGAGGGGGGCAATTTGCTGCGGGTGGAGGGCCGCAACGGCGTAGGAAAAACCAGCCTCCTACGCACCCTGTGTGGCTTGACAGCACCCGCGGAAGGTGAAGTGATATGGCTCGGGCGGGCCCTACCCCTATGGGGTACATCGTTCAATCAGCACTTGGTTTATATGGGACATGCACCCGCCCTCAAGGATGACCTGAGTGCCGTTGAGAATTTGCAAGCTGCGTTATCGCTTAATGGCTCGACCATCAGCCCGGTACAAGCCAATGAGGCACTGGCCCAAACGGGCTTAACTCAATCCACCCAGATACCTGCGCACGCATTGTCACAAGGGCAACGCAAACGCGTTGCCTTGGCCCGCCTTCCATTGAGCGCCCACGCGCGCTTGTGGATTCTGGACGAACCGTTTAACGCTTTAGACGCCGCTGCCGCGACTTGGCTGAGTGACTGCTTGGCTATGCACCTGAAGCAAGGGGGAGTTGTTGTGTTGACCAGTCATCAACCGGTGACATGGAAGACGCCAGTTTATGAGATTAGGATTTCCCTTTGAACGAGACCCAACCCTCTGAACTGCCTCATGTGTCCTGGCTGGCTGGTGCCTGGGGTCTTTGTGCCCGCGATCTCAAACTTGCTTTTCGTCGGCGAACTGACACAGGGGCCACCTTGGTTTTTTTTGCCCTGGTGGTGAGCTTATTTCCTTTGGGCGTAGGACCCGAGCCTGCCCTGCTGCGCACCATGGGGCCTGGAGTCGTTTGGGCGGCGGCATTGTTGGCGTCAATGCTGTCTTTGAGTCGTTTATTTACAGATGATCACGCTGATGGCACCTTGGAGCAATTGCTGCTCAGCGCCATACCCCTACCAGTACTGGTTATGGGCAAAGTTGCAGCGCATTGGTTGTCATCAGGCTTATTACTGGTGATGGTGTCGCCACTGATTGCAGCTCAATTTGGCTTATCAGGTCAGGCCACCATCGTGTTGTGTTTGTCGCTTTTGTTAGGCACGCCTGTGCTGAGCTTGATAGGTGCCATTGGCGCAGCGCTCACAGTGGGGGTGCGGGGAGCGGGTGTACTGGTGTCGCTGCTGGTGCTACCCTTGGTCATGCCTGTGTTAATTTTTGGTGCCGCGGCTGTGCAAGACAGTGCCGCGGGCCTCTCAGTCGACGGACATTTTTCAGTTTTAGGTGCAATGCTGCTGGTAGCGCTGGTCTTGGCCCCGCTGGCGGCGACGGCAGCTTTACGGATTTCACTTGAATGAAGCAACGATGCTTGACACTCACAGCAGGGGGAAGTTTGTGAACATTTTTTATTACGCTGCGCCGCAGAGGTTCTATCCTTTGGCTGGCCGCGCGGTTTGGGTTTTCAGTGTTCTTGGCGTTTTGTTTGCGTTGACAGGCCTGACACTCGGGCTGCTGCTGGCACCCACCGATGCTCAACAGGGGAATGCTTACCGAATCATCTATATCCACGTTCCGGCCGCATGGATGTCCATGGTGATTTACCTGGCGATGGCATTTTGGGCCGGTGTGGGATGGATTTTTAACGCCAGACTGGCTTCTATCATGGCACTGGCTTTGGCGCCTACCGGCGCTTTAATGACCTTCTTGGCTCTTTGGACAGGGGCTCTTTGGGGCAAGCCCACATGGGGCACTTGGTGGGTGTGGGATGCACGGCTAACTTCAGAATTGATCTTGTTATTTCTCTACATTGGCTATTTATCACTGTACGCGGCAATCGATGATTTTCGACGTGCTGATCGAGCCACAGCCGTGCTGGCTTTGGTTGGAGTTGTGAATGTACCCATTATTTATTTTTCGGTGAAGTGGTGGAACACCTTGCACCAAGGCGCCTCGGTCAGCCTCACCCAGGCCCCCACGATGGCCGCGCCCATGTTGTTGGGAATGTTGATCATGTCGCTGGCATTTTGGATGTATTCGATCGCTGTGCCATTGATGCGGGCGCGTCGCTTGATTTTGGAGCGTGAGCAGCATGCAGGCTGGGTAAAGGAGAAACTGTGATGAACTTATCAAGCCTAAACATACAGTGGACCAGCCTGGCCGATTTTTTGGCAATGGGTGGGTACGGGTTGTACGTGTGGGGCTCGTTTGGCGTCACTGGTACAGCCATATTGATCGAGGTGATTGCGTTGCGACGTAGCCACAAGCGCTTGGTTAAGGAGCTGAAAACTCAGGCTCAATCCAACCACTCAAGCTGATCTAAAAATAAGCCTACCGCATGAGCTTGACATTTTAAGCGGTTGCACCTTCAGAGCTGAAGATGCTTTATTTTTACTCACACAACCTTATCCGTGATCTTACGCTTAGGCAATGATTTTTACTTCTAAAACCATCTGTAAATGATGAATTTAATACCCATCTCGGTGCAGGTAAAAATGCCATGTACCATAAATCACAAAATCATGTCGCAACGTTGCCGACATGACATTAAAATGTCGCCCATCATTCAAGTATCAATGCGAAATTTTTGTCATGGCAACAATACTGCCTAGAGGATCAAATCGCCAAACTACACATAATCTGGCTTCAACGGGCCAAGCAGCAGGGGTTACAGCAACCCCTGCTGCTTGGCCCCTGGCTGAGCCAGCCACTGAGAGACCCAGTGCAAAAAATACAACGCTGCGCCAACTTGCTCCCGCACATCCCCTTCAACAATTCTCGCGCAATGCCCAGAAGAAAAAATTAGAAACAATGAGGGGGATTATTGCTGCGTTAATTAATCAATTTTCCGCCGATCAAAATATCAACAATACCAAACGCTTGCATACCCAGCTTGACCTGATAATTAATGAGTGCTCTAACATTCCAGATGTGTCGAGGAAAAAAGTAATAAGCAATAGAATACTGAGCGAGTGCCTTCATTTTCGAGCCATTACCAGAAAATTGATTGAAAATGATAAAGGCCTTAGCGAGAAATTTAAAAATCTCGCCCTCGACATCTACACCAGCAAAGCCAACAACAAAACCAATATCGCTAAAAAACAAAAGGAATTTATCGATATCTCAGAAAAAATCATGCAAGCCTGGTCTATTATCACACTAGATGTTAAGCAGGCAATCGCGATCAATAACAATATCGAAGACGGGCTTGTACTTTCTGAAGCCTACTATGACTTATGTAAGGCGGGAGCCGTAACAAGATTAACGGAGGCCCAAGTGCTACTGCATTCCGGATACTTTGAGTCAGAATTCAAGAATTTTCCGGCGGCACAAGCAGCAGCAATGATAAATCACAATGAACATGTATTATCTGCTCTCGATCCATTGATCAACTATCTGTTAGCCCCTGGGCATCTGAATGCCTCGTGGTCAATCAAACTCAATCCTGTTGTGGATGACTTTTCTAGTGTGTGCCTAGACTACGCTATAAGCGCTCTCGAGACCACGATATCCAAACCCAGTCAGGATTACGATGCCGAGAAGATAGCGCACGCCAAAAGGCTGACTCAGCACATCAGCAATCTATTTACGGACCTGCCATATTTACTAGAAAAGTGCTGCGAAAATAGTCAATCATCAATTTCAAAAAAAACCAATCGGCTGAATAACTCGCCAGTTAATCATCCAAACAGTGAATTAATTTGTGTACGCAGCCCGTCTGGTTTGCATACACCTGCACTGGTTCAAAGCGATGGCCTCGCACTTGGATTGGGCGAAGAGAGGCTGCAGTACAGAAAAAATTCGGACGGTCATTTTTCTGCTGTTGACAACACCAGCCCGGATGATGCGATTGGGTTGGATGCGGATTCGGATACGAACGTAGACCCCCCACCCCCAAAACAAGCCCAGATCGCCAGCAAGTCCGTTCAACGAGCGATGGCAGAACTATCAAAGTCTAATGTCGAGAATGAAATCGCTAAGCTTCGCTCTCGAAAGGGTCGAGACAATCCCGATCATGTGATTTCATCTTACCTTGACAAAGCCAAGTCATGGGAGACTCAGTCTCACAAATTGAGGCGGTTGGCAGAGCGGCTTGACACAGCGGCACTGCAGAGTTTAGGGACTGGGGAAGAGCAATTCAAGGCCTCCAGCCTCCGTGACGAGCTGGTCCAGCAAGCAAACCAAATGAGCAGATTTTCGCAAGAGTTGCGTGCCCCTGAGACCCATTTTTCTTTGATGAAGGCCTACATTCGCCCTCGTGCACACCACTGGGCTCAACTGCTCAGCGCTGGGCACATCAGAGAAATTTCAAAGCCGAGAAAGCTGCCCACCGACACCCCTAATGAGCACCTCTATGAGGTGCTCATTAGGCCCTGCGAGGATAACGATGGGAGCATGCACGAGCCAGTATGGCTGCATCTGCACGCCAAAAAAGAAATGTTACCAAGGGATTTTAAAAAAGGTCAATTGAATGATTTTTATGCAGCCCACCTGAAGTCAACGGCTCAAAAAAATTTGGGGGCGACATGGAAAGAAAAGCAGCGTCAAGAGGGCAAATACAACGTTGAGATTTTTCGCTCGCCTATCGATGCCAATTTGCTTTCTGGGCTGATGAATTTGAGCTTAAATTCATCGCATGATTGAGGCCTGTTCATCCATTCTTGAATAACCCCCGCTCTTTCATGCGCATCAGCCTTGATCGCATTGCGGGCTTTTGAGCCAATGACACCAGTTGAATGGCATCGATCTGGCGATCAATGTGCTGCGGCTCATTGGCATCTGTCGGCACCGCCTGCACCATCGGCCTGACAGGGTAAACCGGCATCGTTCGTGTGAAGGCCCCATCATTGGATTCAATTTCGTTAGCAACCACATCCAGCAACACCGGCAACTCTCGAGCAAATTGTTCAACTTCAACATGGTTGAGTGCCGCCTCATGGCTGTTGTCATCTAAATCTGAGGGTACGAGCTCATGATGGGGAGTGACGCTGATGGCCAGATCGACAAAATCACCCCTAGGGGCGCTGGATTTACCCTGCAACTCGGACGATGGCTTGGGCCTCAATTTTGCCGTAATGCCCTCAGCCGGCCGTTTGCTTTTGCTTTTTCGCTCGGTAGGCGGAGTCGAAACCGATGACTGCCATGCATACGCCGATGAGTCAGCCAAATCTGACCCTGCAGGGTTAGGGCCAATCGCCGCAGCACCGAAAATACGCACGTTTTCCCACACCAGCCCGCTGGCTGCCAATTGCCGCACGCGCTCAGTTTGTGCCTGAGTACTGCGCACAGCACAAAGGGCTTTGTAGAGCTCAGGATAGATATCACTGTCAAGCTCAAATTGCAATCGAAGGATAGCCATGCTTGGGTGTCTGATAAAAAAATGCCGCTAATGAGGTTGCACCCATCGGAACTGAAGATACCGTACTGCTAAGGCGTTAGCCACTCGGAATCGCAGTGGATGATGAGGATCATCATAGCGCGGCGAGCTATAGGCCCTCTCCAAACGCTTCACCAATCATCTGAAAGCCGCGTACGTTGGCGGCCAACGATTCTGGCATCACAAACACAGGTATCGCAGGAAAACGCTTGGCCAGCACATCACGGTAGCGCTCGGGGTGCCCACCGACCAACACCATGAGATCAATGATTTCATGGGCATCACGCAAGCCGTCGACCATGCGATTTACCGAGTCTTCCACCACGCTCATGATCACAGGCTCGAACGGCATGAGGTCATGGACAACACCGGCCAGCTTGACGGGGGTGCGCTTGCGCAAAGCCTCATTAATTCGCGGCTCAACCGCGGGCCCAAGTGGGCGGCCGATTTCGGCAGCCAAAGCATCTTGAACCGCACGAACAATGCGGTGACGACCCGCATCGGAAGCCGCACCGCTGGCGCGTGGGTTGATGGATCCTTGTTGAATCAACAACCAATCTAGGGTGTGTTCACCGGGGTCCACCATCAATACAGAAAGATCGTCAAGGTCGTCACCGCTGGCCAAGGGCTTAAGCCCTCCAGCGGTCTTGGCAATCACCTCGTTGAGTTCTTCAAGGTGATCGTCCAGCGCAGCATACCCACCCATCGGCTGGGCCTGCACAATGACCTTACCAATCACAACGACTTTCCCCCCGCCGACATCAATGCTGCCTTGGTAGTGCTCGCACAAATAATCGCGGCGCTTGGCATCGTTGTATTGATTCACAGGCAAACCAAGCACCAAGACATCGATGTGTGAGTCTCCTGCCTCGACCATGTAGCGCAGCGCACCTTTGGTCAATGCTTCGTAGATGGTGCCACGGTAAAACTCATCAGTCACATCTCTACCGAAGCTACCGCCCGCCTGGGCCAGCCCGACATCAAGACCCACTTCATAAAGGGCACCATTGACAGGGACATCGAAAGTGTCGCGGCGCCGAGTGCCCAAGGAGCGCACCGCGCTGGCGTCAGCAGGTATAGCCATCGATGGAAACTTGATCACTGACACCCCAGGCACCTCGCTGTCGCGCTCACGCACGCTCAACTTCACTAAACCAAATCCCACATCAATGGCCCTGACCACAGGCTGCGAGGCAGACTGCTTTGCAGTGACTTCACGTAACTTGGAGGAAGCTTGAGGGGTTGGCATCATGATCCTTTATGGGATGGTTTCAGGTGCGCACCACAGCCGACATCGAACTTCAGTAGCTGTGAAACTGAAGGATGAACCGATTGGTCGGACGAGAAAGGGTAATGGAAGTACCGCGCGAGGTCAAATTTGAGCCTTGTTGGGCACTTGTGAGAACCATATCGGATCGTTTTACCGCCTGACACGTCCGATGTCAAATAAGGTGTGGATCGCACCACAAAGAAGCTAACCCGAGCCCGAACCCAACGAGGGGGACTGTGCGGCTTGGACGCGTTGGGCGGCAGCATCGCGCAGGGCTTTGAGCTTGGCGCGGGGATCTTCTTGAGCGAGGGCCTCGTGAAGCTTCATCTCGCCAATGAAGCGACTGGGTACACCAACCACCGTATCACGACCTTTTTTTCGCCTGCGCAGGGTGGTCACGGCCAAGGTGTGACGTGCTCGGGTGATCCCCACGTACATCAGGCGCCGCTCTTCCTCAAGCCGCTGCGAGGTCATCTCTTCATCTTCGCTGCGAAAGGGCAACAAACCCTCATTGACCCCGACCAAAATCACATGGGGCCACTCTAAGCCCTTGGAGGCATGTAGGGTGCTGAGGGTGATCACATCTTGGTCGGCCGCGCGTTCAGCCAAACTGATAATGACGGAGATAGTTTGCGCCACCTCGAGCACCGTTTTTCGGGTGGTCTCTAGGGTCTGACCGCCATCATTCTCGATCTCGCCGCCACAACGCTTGGCAACCCAGTCGATGAAGTCAAGAACGTTGGACCAGCGGGCTGCTGCAAGTTTTTCGCTGTCCTCGCCCTCGTGCAGGTGCTTCTCGTAGTCAATGTCTTTGAGCCAGCCCATCAGCAACGCCTTGGCATCTTCACTGCCCGAGGTATGGCGCGCGCGGTACTCCAGGTCGCTCACATAGCGGCCAAATTCATGTAAACCACCCAGGCTGCGCGCTGGCAGCAAAGCGGCCAGACTTTCAGAAAAAAGTGATTCATAGAGGCTGAGCTTCCAGCGCCCTGAAAACTCCCCCAGGCTGGCCAAGGTTTGATGCCCGATACCGCGCTTTGGAATTGTCACAGCACGCAAAAATGCAGGGTCGTCGTCGCTGTTGACCAGCAAACGCAGCCAAGCACACAAGTCTTTGATCTCAGTGCGATCAAAGAAGCTTTGACCACCCGATACTTTGTAGGGCAAATTGGCCTTTCGAAGGGCTTTTTCAAACATGCGAGCTTGGTGATTGGCGCGGTACAAAACAGCAAAGTCTTTGAGCAACACCTCGCCACCCTGCGCGCGCAAGGCTTGAATTCTTGCCACCGCACGGTCAGCCTCGTGCTCTTCGTTGTCACACTCGACAACGCGCACGGGCTCGCCAACTCCCAGCTCACTCCAAAGTTTCTTGTCAAACAGTTTGGGGTTGTGACTGATCACGGCATTGGCCGCCCGCAAAATGCTGCCAGTTGAACGGTAGTTTTGCTCCAAGGCAATGACCTTGAGGTTTGAATACTCTTGGGGTAAACGGCGCAAATTATCGATGGTTGCCCCCCGCCAGCCGTAAATGCTCTGGTCGTCATCCCCCACCGCAGTGAACAACCCCGCCTCGCCCACAATCGATTTCAGCAGCTCATACTGAATAGAGTTTGTATCTTGGTACTCATCAACCAGAACATAGCGAAGGGTGTTTTGCCAGTTGGCGCGGGCCAGCGCATCGGTTTGCAGTAAGCGGTGCGGCAAACCAATCAAGTCGTCAAAGTCAACTGCCTGGTAGGCATTTAAGCGCTCTTCATACCGCTTCATGACGACAGCAGCCACGCGATCATCTTCTTCACAGGCCTGGGCCAAAGCCGTATCGCTTTGAAGCCCTTGATTCTTCCAAAGGCTGATTTTCCACTGCCAACTGCGGGCTTGAGCATTGTCCGTGGTTCCACCAGCATCTTTGAGCACACCCAGGACATCATCCGCATCTAAGATGCTGAATTGTTCTTTCAAGCCCAGCCTGTGGCCCTCTTGACGCAAAATTCTCACACCCAATGAGTGGAAGGTGCTAACTACCAAATCTTTGGCAGCTTTGGGCCCCACCAAAGCTTTGGCCCGCTCGCGCATTTCTTGAGCCGCTTTGTTGGTGAAGGTGATTGCGGCGATTTGCCCCGGGGCATAGCCTGCTGACAATAACCGGGCGATTTTGTGGGTGATCACCCGCGTTTTGCCAGACCCAGCGCCCGCCAACACCAGGCACGGCCCTTGCAGGTAATGAACCGCCTCCATTTGGGCCGTATTGAGCGACGCCGGTGCTGAAAAAGAACTTATGAGAACTCCCACCACTAAACCAAAGGTCTATACCCATCGGAACTGAAGATGCCGAGTTGCCGGGCAATTGTTCAAATCCAAGCGATCAACGAATACGACAAAACCGTCTGACTCATTGCATATGAATTATGCGATCTTCGCGGCCCAACGTGGCTGCTGTTTCTGCCGCTGAACACGCCCTTGTTGTTGCACCTCAACACTACGCACCTGGTGCCTCTCGATGATGGCCCCCTTACCAGGCGATGAACGGCCTGATGACGGCGTTGATTTGTGATCGGTTGATGGGACCGAAGTGGGACGTGATGTCGTCCTTAACGCACAACCAGAACGGGCGCCGGCGCCTCAGCCACCACTCTGGCAGCCACGCTGCCCAGCACTACCCGCGAAAGGCCGGTGCGACCATGCGAACCCACCACAACAAGATCAGCACCCTCGCTCCTTGCAGCGTCCACAATGCCACGATAGATTGCGGCATCTTCCACAGTAAGTGGCGTAACCTGCACCGCAGCGCCCCCGGTTTCGCTAAGTGTCTTGATCCGGGCATGGGCCTGGGCAGCACACTCCTGTGCGGCAGACATATAGGCCTGAAAGCCGTAGGGGTTGGACTCGCCAATGCCGATAAAGGGGAACGGATCCACCACATAAAGCGCAGTCAATTTGGCACCATGAACCCGGGCCAGATCCACTGCAAATGCGGCAGCACGCTCGGCAATTGCGGAGCCATCGGTTGCCAGGAGAATATGTTTGAACATGGAGCCCTCTGCTGGTTAGGTTACAAAGCGCATGGTAAACGCCACACACTCGCTGCAATTTGATACAAATCAGTCGTGCTTGGCAAAAGCACTGGGACGGGGTACTAGAACTCAGATCATAGGGCTTGTTGGATGTGGACTTCACCACTTGATCATCCGACGAAGTGCCCGAGCCGCAGAAAGTCGGATACTGTGGGGCTGCCAAATTGGGCCAGCTTTTTTTGTCGTCATGCAACACATTGCCATTGTCGCCCTGCCTTTTTTTGCCCTGGTTCTTTGCGGTTATTTGGCGGCCCATTACCGTGTTTTACCTGAAGCCGCCATCCCAGGCCTGAATGGCTTTGTCCTTTTTTTTGCCCTGCCCTGCTTGCTCTTTAACCTTGGGGCAAGCAAGCCCTTTGGCAGTCTCGTTGACCTGCGCTTAGTTGCAATTTATGCGGTGTGTGCAATGCTGATGATTGTGCTCACCATCATCTTGACCCTGCGACTGGGACCGTCATCAAAGGGTGTGGACATGAAAGATGCCGCATTTGGTGCCTTGGTAGCGGCTTTTCCAAACACGGGGTTCATGGGTGTGCCCTTGCTGATGGCGCTGGTGGGCGAGCACTCTAGCGGGCCCGTGATGAGCACCATCTTGGTGGACTTACTGCTGACCAGTACTGTTTGCATCGGCTTGGCGCAATGCTCGCCTCAAGGCTCATACCACGTCAAGCCATCGTGGCACGAAGTGGCTTGGCGTGCGCTTAAGGGCCCCTTGCGCAACCCGCTGCCCTGGGCCATTCTGGCTGGGGGCCTGATGGTGGCCAGCGGTAGCTCCCTGCCGGGCCCCTTTAAGCAAGTGGTTGATATGCTGGCCAACTCAGCCTCACCCGTGGCCCTGTTCACCATCGGTGCCGTGCTGTGGCGTGCAGGCCAACACGTGCACACACACACGCCAGTGAAGCGCTACTTGCCTGTGGCGCTCATCAAACTGTTGGTTCACCCAGCGTTGGTGTGGGGGGTGCTCACGATGGCCGATTCAATGGAGTTTGCCGTGTCCACTGAAGCCAAGGTGGTGTTGATTTTGGTAGCTGCCTTGCCCAGCGCCAGCAACGTCTCACTGCTCGCTGAACGCTACAACGCTGACAACGGCCGCATTGCACGCATCGTGATGGCCAGCACCGTGCTGGCGTTTGTGAGCTTTACCCTTCTAGCTTGGACGCTGGGCGTGACGGCATCGTCTGTGTCATAGCCCCCTAAGTCAACGATTGGGTTGCGTTTGATTTTAGCTATCGCCAGCATTAATGCGATTGGCTTTTAAAATGACGCAACGCCACATACCATCGTCTTACTTCAACCCCATTCAGGAGCTCACGATGTCTACCCCCTTTCACGACGCCAGGTCAATCACCATTCAAAACCTGGAGGCGGCCTTTGCGGGTGAGTCTATGGCACACATCAAATATCGCTATTTTGCCAAGCTTTGCCGCGCGATGGGCGACGAAGCCACCGCGAAAGTGTTTGAAGACACAGCTGAGCAAGAAATTTTGCATGCGTTTAGCCATGCAGACTTGCTTTTTCCAGCAGCCCTCATGAGCCCTGTCAAGGCCCTGCAGCTGGCCATTGAGGGCGAGACCTATGAGTACACCGAGATGTACCCCCAGTTTCAACATGCCGCTTTGGTCGAAGGCAACGCTGCTGCGGCACACGAAATGGAGTCTCAAATCACCGAGTCCAAAGCCCATGCCGAGATGTTCAAGGGGGTGCTGGACAAAGCCAGCAAGCGTTTTGCGGCCTTGGCCAAGGTCGAAGAGCGCCACGCCAACCACTACAAAGCAACCCTGGCCAAAATCAACGGCTAAAGCCACCATTTTTTCTTCCTCCTGCTTAGGCCTTGGCCCGCAATTCTTAATTGAAAGACTTTCATGAAACAGTACCAGTGCGTTGTTTGTGGCTTCATCTATGACGAAGCTCTTGGCATTCCCGAAGATGGCATCCCTGCAGGAACAACTTGGGCCGATGTGCCCGCAGGCTGGGAGTGCCCGGACTGTGGCGTGGCCAAGTCTGATTTTGAGATGGTGCCGCTCTGATGTCGGCCCCCGTTGTGATCGTGGGCAGCGGACTGGCAGGCTTTGGCGTGGCGCGCGAATTGCGACGCCTAGACCCTGAGGTGGCCTTGGTAATTCTCAGCCGCGATCACGGCGGGTTTTACTCCAAGCCCATGCTGTCGAACGCCTTGGCTTCTGGCAAAACAGCTACCAGCTTGGTGATGAAGTCGCCCCCCCAAATGGCTGCCGAGCTCGTGGCGCAAGTGCGGCCCCACACGGCTGTTGAGGCTATTGACACTGCCCAGCGCCACCTCACCCTGTCTGATGGCAGCACCTTGGCATATCGCGACTTGGTTTTAGCATTGGGCGCTGACCCCATACCTGCGGGATTACAAGGCACCGCCGCCAACCAGGTACTTAGCGTCAATGACCTCGATGACTATGCCACCTTCAGCGAGCGGCTGGTGGGCATCTCTCGTGTGGTGATTCTGGGTGCTGGATTGATAGGCTGCGAGTTTGCCAATGATTTGCTCAACTGCGGGGTGACCCCGGTGGTGCTTGACCCGGGATCAGCCCCCTTGTCACGCTTGTTGCCACCCCAAGCCGGAAATCGCTTTGGCGCCAGGCTTGAGGCGGCGGGCGTCAAGTTTAAATGGGGCGTCACCGCTAAGGCCGTAGACACCATCGATGGCAGCCCCGAGCTGCGGGTCACTCTGAACAATGGGGCACAGTGCCAAGCAGGTTTGGTGCTCAGCGCCATTGGCTTGCGGCCCCGGGTGGACTTGGCCCGAGCCGCAGGCCTGCATGTGGGCCGCGGCGTGATCACCAATGCGAGGCTGGAAACCTCGGCGGAGCATGTCTATGCGGTGGGCGATTGCGCCGAGGTGCAAGGGCACAATCTGCCCTATGTGATGCCCCTGATGAACCAAGCTCGTGCCTTGGCAGCCACCCTTGCTGGCACCCCAACAGCAGTGGTCTACCCGGCCATGCCCGTGACAGTCAAAACCCCCGCATGCCCTACCGTCGTCTGTGTGCCCCCACCTGACTCAACAGGCATCTGGCAGGTTGAGGTGACCGATGAGGCTGTCGATGCACGCAACCTGGATGCACAAGGTCGGTTGCTGGGCTTTGCGCTATTGGGCAGGGCTACTGTACTCAAGCAATCCCTTGCTGTTCAGGTGAGCGGGCTATTGTCCTGAACGATCCATAGCCGACATGGGGTTTGGCCTCATCCGCAAGCCTTGCCACGGTTTGCGCTCACAACAAACTCGACACCCTGCAGCGTTTTGAATAAACCTTTCATGCGCTCAGCAGCATCACCCCCTTGCATCAACACCTGGTTATTGAGGTTGGGCGGAACCGGCAGGCCCCCTTCTGTCGCGGTCAGAAGATAGCACTCTGCCGCGCGCAGGGCGTTGAGTTTCTCTGCATTCGACAACGCGATCCCCAAGTTCAGCTTGGTGGCCAACGGCAGCACCGTGCGGTAATACTGCCGCCCTGCTTCTTGAATCTCTGGCGAGTGCAGGGTTGCGGACAACCAGCGATCTAAGGTGTCTGGCACCTGGTTTGCATTAGCGTCGGAGCCAAAGCCAACATCCGCTTTGGCATCAGCCATTGCTGGCGAAGTCTGAGCGAGCGCAGTCTCCACAGTCAACAGCGGAGCAGGGGTTGAAGCGTCGGCATGGGTAGGGTCAGGAACAGGATCAGCAGCCCCGACAACAGGATGCTGGGCAAGCTCGACATTCTCAGCAGTGGCCGCATTTACAGCCACTGGCATCACTGGCATCTCAGCAAGGGTGGCTGAAATCACAGGCTTTTTAACTTGATTTTGGCTCGGTGATGCCGCGACGGGCAGCGCGGGCAAGGGCACCCTAGGAGTTCCCGGCTCGGCCCCCACAGTGGCGACCGGAACCGAAGCAGGTAAAGTTGGTGATTGAGGCCAAAAATACAAAATCAAACCCATGGCAAATACCGCCAGGCCCATGCCCATCACCACCAAGGCCATTGCCACGGGATTGATCCGGCGCATCACCCCAGAGCCCAGCGCCAACCACCCAAGCGCAGACTGGATCAGGCGTCGAGCGCCCCCAACTCCGCCACCGACATGCACAATGTCGGTGACCAGAGGAGGAGAGCCCCCCGCCGTTGAGAACACCGGCTCCATTCGGGCCTCCCCAGGGCCAGCTGGAGCTGTCTCGGTCATAGCCCGGGTACGCAGCGCAGAAGTCATAAGATCACACCACGGAAGACCTATTCTTCCTATTTCGGCACGCCGCACCAAATCTTGAGGCCCCAGCCCCTCAGAACTGAAGATGCCGGGAACGTCAATCACCACAGGGGCTCGACAGTGATGCCCGTGACAACCGCTTTCAAGATGATCAAACTATTGGTAGGCCTGGGCAATCCAGGCCCTGAATATGAAGCCACAAGGCACAATGCCGGATTTTGGTGGATTGACGAAGTGGCCCGCCAGCTGAGGGTCTCCATGGCCCCTGAGCGAGGCTATTTTGGCTTGACTGCCCGTGCAAGCACTGCGGGTGGGCCTGTTTGGTTGTTGCAGCCACAGACCTACATGAATCTCTCAGGGAAATCTGTGGCGGCTTTGGCCAAGTTTTTCAAAATCGAGCCGCAAGAAATCTTGGTTGCTCACGATGAGCTCGATATCCCCGCCGGACAAATGAAGCTGAAAGTCGGCGGGAGTCACGCTGGTCACAATGGCCTCAAAGATATCCACGCTCATTTGGGCAGCCCCGAATACTGGCGATTACGCTTAGGCATTGGCCACCCAGGGGTAAAGTCTGAGGTTGCCAACTACGTGCTACGCAAGCCCCCTTTGGCTGAGCAACAAGCCATCGAGACTTGTATTCAGCACTCCATGGCCGCCTTGCCGGCACTGTGGTCAGGCCAGATGGAACAAGCCCTTCGAATCATTCATAACCGGCCGGTAGCGCCGCCCTGATCAAGCTCGCGTGGTAGAGCTTGCAGTGCACGGTACTTGGCCCATAGGTCGTCTGGAGTTTCGATGTGATCAGGATGCACCGGGATACAGCTCACAGGGCAAACCTGCACGCACTGGGGCTCATCAAAATGCCCCACGCACTCGGTACATTTTTGGGGATGAATTTCATAAATGAGTGGCCCCATGCTGATGGCCTGATTAGGGCACTCGGGTTCACAAACATCGCAATTGATGCATTCATCGGTAATGGTCAGGGCCATCAGCCACCTCCGGCAACATATCAGTCCAGACTCAGACTTGAGCAGGAAGCTCAGCCACGCGCCGATGTAAACGGCTCAATACTGAGGGCGAAACAAATTTAGACACATCACCGCCCAAAGTGGCAATTTCACGCACAAAAGTGCCTGAAACAAACTGAAACTGGTCGCTGGGGGTCAAGAACAAGGTCTCAACCTCAGGCATCAATTGACGGTTCATGCCGGCCATTTGAAACTCATACTCGAAGTCGCTGACGGCTCGCAGACCTCGAACAACCACCTTACCCCCATGCTCGACCACAAAATCACGCAACAAGCTGCGAAAGGCAATCACCTGCACATTAGGGTATTGAGACGCCAACTCGGTAGCGATCTCTAGGCGCTCTTGGACGCTGAATAAAGTGTTTTTATGATGCCCTGCAGCAACCGCCACAATCAAGCAGTCAAATAAGCTGCAAGCACGCCGCATGAGATCTTCATGGCCCAGGGTCATGGGGTCGAAAGTGCCCGGATAAACCGCAGTGATTCGAGTCGAATTATTCATTTCATTCACCACAGATCCATCTACAAAACCCTGATTGTGGCAGGCACCAGGCTGCCTCACCCGTTCCCACGGTCATGTCAAACACACGGCACCAGTCTCAACAAGTGAAAGCATGCGGCACCGGCGCGCCCCTGGCGGTGCACCATCAAGCCCTTAGGCAAGTCATCAAGCGCCAATGGCTCAGGTGACTCGAGATAGATCAAGCCACTTGGCACCATCAGGGGTACGGCAGCCAACAACGCTGCCTGGCGCAATGCGACGGCGTCAAAGGGTGGGTCTAAAAACACCAGCTCTAGAGAAGCGCGTGGCGCCCGGCCCAGGTAGGCCAGGGCATCGGCCTTGAGAACGCGAGCTTGAGTCAACTGCAAGCGCTCTTGGGTCGCTTGCAAACTGCGCACGGCTTGCTGATGCGTCTCTAGCAAGACCACCGCTGCAGCGCCCCGCGAGGCGGCCTCTAACCCCAAAGCCCCTGTGCCTGCAAACGCATCAAGGCAACGCCAACCCGACAAGTCAGCCCCCAGCCAGTTGAACACCGTCACCCGCACTCGGTCTGCAGTGGGCCGAAGACCCTCGGCTTGCACCACAGGCAACTTGCTGCGCTTGCAGCGCCCCGCGATGAGGCGCACGTGGTTGGCCAAACTCACAAGCGCACCGCAATACCGCGCTGGGCCAAGTGTGCTTTGCACTGCCCCACAGTGAATTCACCATAGTGAAAAATGCTAGCGGCCAAGACAGCATCTGCGCCGCCGACCTGGATTCCAGCGGCCAAATCATCCAACGAACCCACGCCCCCTGATGCGATCAAAGGAATACTGATCGCATCACTGACCGCCCGAGTCAAAGCCAAATCAAACCCGCTTTTCGTGCCATCTCGGTCCATGCTAGTGAGCAAAATTTCGCCAGCGCCAAACTCGGTCATTTTTTGCGCCCAGGCTACGGCATCCAAACCCGTATTTTTGCGTCCCCCGTGGGTATAAACGTCCCAACCCGACTCATCCAAGCGACGCTTAGCATCAATGGCCACCACAATGCACTGGGCACCATATTTGGCTGACGCTTGTCGTATCAATTCAGGCTGCGCCACAGCTGCCGAGTTAAAGCTCACTTTGTCAGCCCCAGCATTGAGCAAGCGACGCACATCTTCGACCGCACGAACACCCCCACCCACCGTCAGAGGGATGAACACCTCAGAGGCCACCGCCTCAATGATGTGCAAAATCAGATCGCGATCATCAGTGGTCGCGGTGATGTCTAAAAATGTGAGCTCATCAGCCCCTTGGTCGTTGTAGCGAGATGCAATTTCTACGGGGTCTCCGGCGTCACGCAAAGCGACGAAGTTAACGCCCTTGACCACCCGCCCACCTGTGACGTCGAGACAGGGAATGATTCGTTTAGCAAGCACTGCAAACCCTTCAAACTGATAAACACAAACTCACAATGAGCGCATGCACGAACAGGCCACCCAATCAAACAGGCAACAGACTATCGGCATGCGCCTGAGCGGCTGCGAAATCTAAATCACCCGAATAAATGGCACGACCACAAATGACGCCTTCAACGCCCTGAGGCTCAGCCGCACAAAGCAAATCGATATCGCTCATCCCGCTCAAGCCCCCTGACGCGATGACAGGAATACTCAGCGCTTGAGCCAGCCTGATCGTGGCGTTCATGTTCAGGCCGCTGAGCATGCCATCGCGGCCAATATCGGTGTAGATCACCCCCTCAACACCATAGTCTTCAAACTTCTTGGCCAGATCAACCACCTCATGCCCCGTGAGCTTGCTCCAGCCATCGGTTGCCACTTTCCCGTCTTTGGCATCCAGACCCACCAAAATGTGCCCGCCAAACGCTGAACAAGCGTCGCGCAAAAACCCCGGGCTTTTGACCGCTGCCGTGCCAATAATGACAAAGCTCAAGCCGTCATCCAGATAGCGCTCGATGGTATCCAAGTCACGAATTCCCCCTCCGAGTTGGACAGGGATTTCGTCACCCACCTCGCTCATGATGGCTTTGATTGCGCTCTCGTTGATCGGTTTGCCGGCAAAGGCACCGTTCAAATCGACCAAATGCAATCGCCGAGCACCCGCATCAACCCAACGTCGGGCCATGGCGGCGGGGTCATCGCCGAAGGTGGTGGAGTCAGACATATCGCCTTGTTTCAGGCGGACACATTGACCATCTTTCAGGTCGATGGCAGGAATCAGCAACATAGCCTTGAGCTGGTGATGAGTGAAGGAAGCGTGTTGGGATGGCGTAAAGCTAGGCTCAAGCGGACAAAAGGATTCGCGAGCATGCCATCAAAGAATGAAATTAAGGTGTCCAGCGCAAAAAATTGCGGTAGAGAGACAAGCCATGTTCAGCACTTTTTTCGGGGTGAAACTGCGTTGCAAAAATATTATCCCGAGCCACGGCCGAGGTAAAGCGCTCTGCGTACTCGGTTTGACCCACTGTGTGACTTGGGTCACTGAGCTGGGCATAATAACTGTGCACAAAATAAAAATAACTGCCATCGGGCACCCCAAACCACATCGGATGACTGCGAGCCTGTTGGACACGGTTCCAGCCTATCTGGGGCACTTTATACCGGCTGCCGTCGGCTTGGGTTTGACCCGCCAACTGGAAGCGCCGAACCTGCCCAGCCATCAGATCCAAACCCTCGGTGGGGCCCTCTTCGCTCGATGTCAGCATCATCTGCATCCCCACGCACACGCCCATCAGTGGTTTGTTGCGGGCAGCATCCAATACCGCCTCGAGCATCCCAGAGGCTTGCAATTGACGCATGCAATCGGGCATGGCGCCCTGCCCAGGCAACACCACTCGCTCAGCGGCATACACCTGCTCAGGCTCAGACGTCACCACCACCTTCAAGTCAGAGCCCTCAGCCATGCGCATGACGGCCTGCGACACAGAGCGCAAATTGCCCATGCCATAGTCGACCACGGCCACGATGGCTGCGCGGCTCACAGACTGCCCTTGGTAGAGGGGATCTGGCTGGCGGCTCGCGGATCGATCTCTACAGCCATGCGAACAGCCCTGGCAAAAGCCTTGAAAATGGATTCGCACTGATGGTGAGCGTTGTCGCCCTGCAAATTATCAATGTGCAGCGTCACCCCAGCATGGTTCACAAAGCCCTGGAAAAACTCGAAAGTGAGCTGGGTGTCAAACGCGCCCACCATGCCGGCCTTGAACGGGATGTGCTGGTGCAGCCCAGGCCGGCCTGAAAAATCAACCACCACGCGCGACAGCGCTTCATCCAGCGGCACATAGCTGTGGCCATAGCGGGTGATGCCACGTTTATCACCCACGGCGTGTGCCACCGCCATGCCCAGCGTGATGCCCACGTCTTCCACCGTGTGGTGGCCGTCAATGTGCAGGTCACCCTGGCACTGGATGTCCAGGTCGATCAGGCCGTGTCTGGCCACCTGGTCCAGCATGTGGTCAAAAAACCCGATGCCGGTATTGAAGTTGCCCTGGCCGCTGCCGTCCAGATTGAGGCGCACCCGGATCTGGGTCTCTTTGGTGTTGCGCTGGATGTCGGCGGTGCGGTCCATGGTGGGTTCAGGGTTCATGGTTTCAGAGGCTGGCGCGCAGCGCGGCCAGGCAGAGGCGATTCTCGTCTGGCGTGCCCACGGTGATGCGCAGGCAGTTGGCCAGCAGCGGGTGCAGGGCAGACACATTCTTGACCAGCACCCCACGCGCCTTCATGCCGGCAAAGGTGGCGGCCGCGTCGGGCACCCGGGCCAGCACCATATTGGCCTGGCTGGGGTAGGGGTGCACACCGGGCAGGTCAGTCAAGGCGGCAAAAAGGCGCTCACGCTCGCTGCGGATCAGCGTGGCCTGGGCGGCGTATTCGTCGGCGTGCTCCAGCGCAAACAGGCCGGCCTCGGCATTGAGCACGCTGATGTTGAAAGGTGGGCGCAGCTTGTCGACCTCGGCAATCAGGGCGCTGCGGCCCATCAGGTAGCCGATGCGCACCCCGGCCAGGCCAAACTTGCTCATGGTGCGCATCACCAGCACATGCGGGTGGCGGCGCAGGCGGTCCATCGAATCGCGCGCCGCAAAGGGCTGGTAGGCCTCGTCCATCACCACCAGGCCGTGGTGCTGGGCCATGGCGTGGATCAAGCGCTCCATCACCGCGTCGTCCCACCGGTTGGCGGTGGGGTTGTTGGGGTAGGCCAGGTAGAGCAGTGCGGGCTTTTTGGTGTTGAGGGCCGCCAGCATGGCGGCCTCGTCCAGCGCAAAGT
>JANMEO010000024.1:0-10167 GCA_031376995.1 Burkholderiales bacterium | reverse complement strand
CTCCATTTGCGCCTCGATCGACAGAGGCACGTGAACAGCCATTTGGTCACCGTCGAAGTCGGCATTGAAGGCCGCGCACACCAGGGGGTGCAACTGAATAGCCTTACCCTCGATCAACACCGGCTCAAAAGCTTGAATGCCGAGTCGGTGCAAGGTGGGTGCGCGATTGAGCATCACAGGGTGCTCTTTGATCACCTCTTCAAGAATATCCCAAACCACCGGGGTGCCTGCCTCAACCTCTTTTTTTGCCGCCTTGATGGTGGTGGCAATGCCCATGGCTTCTAGGCGCGAGAAAATAAATGGCTTAAACAGCTCCAGAGCCATCAGCTTAGGAAGACCACACTGGTGCAGCTTGAGCGTAGGGCCAACAACAATGACTGAGCGGCCTGAATAATCGACCCGTTTGCCTAACAAGTTTTGGCGGAAACGACCGCTCTTGCCCTTGATCATGTCGGCCAAAGACTTGAGCGCACGCTTGTTGGCACCCGTCATGGCCTTGCCGCGACGGCCATTGTCTAACAATGAATCAACCGCCTCTTGGAGCATGCGCTTTTCGTTACGCACAATGATCTCTGGTGCCTTGAGTTCGAGCAGGCGTGCTAACCGGTTGTTGCGGTTGATGACGCGGCGGTAGAGGTCGTTCAAGTCTGAGGTTGCAAACCGACCACCGTCGAGCGGTACCAAAGGACGCAGATCTGGCGGCAGCACCGGCAGCGCGTCCATCACCATCCACTGAGGCTTGATGCCTGATCTCTTAAAGGCCTCCATCACTTTAAGACGCTTGGAGTTCTTCTTGACCTTGAGCTCTGAGCCAGTGACGTCCCCCCTCAAACGATCAATCTCAACATCCAGATCGATCTCTTCGAGCAACTTCTTGACACCTTCCGCGCCCATCAGGGCAACGAATTCATCGCCAAATTCGATACGCTTGGCGTCAAAGTCGTCTTCGGTCATGATGCTGAATTTTTTCAGGGTTGTCATGCCAGGGTCAACGACCACGTAAGCTTCAAAGTAAAGAACGCGCTCAATGTCGCGCAGCGTCATGTCGAGCACCAAGCCCAAGCGGCTGGGCAACGATTTTAAAAACCAGATGTGTGCGCAAGGTGCAGCCAAGTCGATGTGACCCATGCGGTCCCGTCGCACCTTGGTCTGCGTGACTTCGACGCCGCACTTTTCGCAAATGACACCACGGTGCTTGAGGCGCTTATATTTGCCGCACAGGCACTCATAATCCTTAATCGGCCCAAAAATTTTGGCGCAAAACAAACCATCACGCTCAGGCTTGAAGGTTCGGTAGTTGATGGTCTCAGGCTTTTTCACTTCGCCAAATGACCAGCTACGGATTTTCTCCGGAGAGGCCAAGCCGATTTTGATAGCATCGAAATGCTCATCGGGTGTGAATTGCTTGAAGAGGTCGAGTAAACCTTTCATCGTATTCTCCTAGAGACTAAAAATAAACTGCATTGCATGCCTGCATGCCTGCATGACAGACAGAAAAACAGAAAAACTGACAGGAAGCCCAGCTGGCTTAACCAGCCATTGGGCGCCGCCCTCAGCAGAGAGCGGCACGGCAGCCTAGAGTGAAAGTCAATTACGTTCAAGCTCAATGTCAATCCCCAAAGAGCGAATCTCTTTAACCAAGACATTGAACGACTCAGGCATACCCGCTTCGATAGCGTGTTCACCCTTAACAATCGACTCGTACACCTTGGTGCGGCCATTCACATCATCCGACTTCACTGTCAGCATTTCTTGCAACACGTAGCTGGCACCGTAGGCCTCTAGTGCCCACACCTCCATCTCGCCAAACCGCTGTCCGCCAAACTGTGCTTTACCGCCCAGGGGCTGCTGTGTGACCAAGCTGTAAGGGCCTGTTGAGCGAGCATGCATCTTGTCATCCACCAAATGATGCAATTTCAAAACATGCATATACCCCACGGTGACAGGGCGCTCAAAAGCATCGCCGGTGCGACCGTCATGGAGAATGGCTTGCGTTCGGGACTCTGTCAGGCCCTTGGCTTTGGCGATGTGGTCGGGGTAAGCCAACTTCAGCATGCCCCGAATCTCCTCTTCGGCAGCGCCATCAAACACAGGGGTCGCAAAAGGCACACCAGGGCTGAGGTTTTTGGACATCTCGATGATCTCATCATCTGAAAGATGATCCAGACGCTCGGTACGCCCACCCGACTGGTTGTACAACTTATCCAAAAAGTCGCGCAGCTCTGCCACTTTCACCTGGTCTTGCAACATGGCACCGATACGCTGACCAATGCCCTTACCAGCCCAGCCCAAGTGCACCTCAAGAACCTGGCCCACATTCATTCGAGAAGGGACGCCTAAAGGGTTGAGAACAATGTCACAGGGTGTGCCGTCAAGCATATAGGGCATGTCTTCGACAGGCACCACCTTGGAGACAACGCCCTTGTTACCGTGTCGACCAGCCATTTTGTCACCAGGCTGCAGTCGACGCTTGACCGCCAAGTAAACCTTGACCATTTTCAACACACCTGCAGGCAATTCATCGCCTTGAGTGAGCTTTTTGCGTTTTTCTTCAAAAGCCAAATCAAAGCTGTGGCGCGTTTGCTCCAAGGAGTTTTTAATCGACTCTAATTGGTTGGCAACATCTTCATCAGCTGGGCGAATATCAAACCAGTGGAATCTCTCGATACCCGCCAGATAATCTTTCGAAATGGTGCTGCCTTTGCTGAGTTTGTTGGGCCCACCGTTTGCAGGCTTGCCCACCAGCAGCTTCTCAATCCGATCAAACGCATCAGCCTCCACAATGCGCAACTGGTCATTGAGGTCGAGGCGATAACGCTTAAGCTCATCGTCGATGATCTGCTGCGCACGTTTGTCGCGTTGAATACCCTCACGGGTGAAGACCTGTACATCAATGACCGTGCCACTGGTGCCTTGGTCCACACGCAAAGACGTGTCTTTCACGTCAGACGCTTTTTCACCAAAAATGGCCCGCAGCAATTTTTCTTCAGGCGTCAGCGTGGTTTCACCCTTGGGCGTCACCTTGCCAACCAGCGTGTCGCCAGGGCCCACCTCGGCACCGACAAACACAATGCCTGAGTCATCGAGGCGAGCCAGTTGATGCTCGCTCAAGTTAGGAATATCGCGAGTGATTTCTTCAGAGCCCAACTTGGTATCACGCGCCATCACAACCAGCTCTTCGATATGGATCGAGGTATAGCGGTCGTCAGCAATGACCCGCTCACTGATCAAAATCGAGTCTTCGAAGTTGTAGCCATTCCAGGGCATAAAAGCCACAAGCATGTTCTGGCCCAGTGCCAGCTCACCAATGTCCGTCGACGCGCCATCAGCAATGATGTCTTCAGCCTGCACCTTGTCACCACGCTGAACAATCGGACGCTGATGAATGTTGGTGTTTTGGTTAGAGCGTTGGTACTTGATCAGGTTATAAATATCGACGCCAACTTCACCAGCGACAGTTTCAGCGTCGTTGACACGAATCACGATGCGGTTGGTGTCGACATAGTCAACCACACCACCGCGGCGCGCAGCCACTACGGTGCCTGAGTCTTTCGCCGCCACACGCTCAACGCCGGTGCCAACCATTGCCTTTTCGGGGCGCAAGGTCGGAACCGCCTGCCGCTGCATGTTGGCGCCCATCAATGCACGATTGGCATCATCATGTTCAAGAAAAGGCACTAAAGACGCAGCAACTGACACGATTTGTGTGGGGGCCACGTCCATATACTGCACGCGCTCCGCCGAGGTCAAAATCGACTCCCCATTGTCGCGGGCACTCACCAGCTCGTCGATCAATTTGCCATCAGCCCCCAATGTGGCGCTGGCCTGAGCGATCACGTATTTGCCTTCTTCGATGGCCGACAAATAATCAATCTGGTTGCTAACCTTGCCATCTACCACACGTCGGTAGGGGGTTTCTAAAAAACCATACTCATTGAGCTGGGCATACAGGGCCAACGAATTGATCAAGCCGATGTTGGGGCCCTCAGGAGTTTCGATGGGACAAACACGGCCATAGTGGGTGGGATGCACGTCGCGCACCTCAAAACCCGCTCGCTCGCGCGTCAAGCCGCCAGGGCCCAAGGCAGAAACGCGACGCTTGTGCGTGATCTCTGACAGCGGGTTGGTCTGGTCCATGAACTGACTAAGCTGTGAGGCTCCAAAAAACTCTTTCAAGGCAGCAGAAATAGGCTTTGAGTTGATCAGATCGTGAGGCATCAGAGCCTCTGTCTCCGCCTGACCCAGACGCTCTTTAACGGCCTTCTCGATGCGAGCCAGACCTGACCGATATTGGTTTTCAGCCAGCTCACCCACACAGCGCACACGGCGATTACCCAAGTGATCAATATCGTCAACCTCGCCACGCCCATTGCGCAACTCGACCAAAATCTTGACCACATCAAGGATGTCGTCGTTGGACAGGGTCATTGGGCCTTCGGGCACGTCACGACCCACGCGGGCATTGAATTTCATGCGACCCACGCGCGAAAGATCGTAGGTATCAGCGCTGTAAAAGAGGCGATTGAATAAGGCTTCTACGGCGTCTTCAGTGGGCGGCTCGCCTGGGCGCATCATGCGATAGATGGCAACCCGAGCGGCCAGCTGGTCAGCGGTTTCGTCGCTGGCCAGGGTTTGCGACATGTAGGCCCCTTCGTCAAGCTCGTTGGTGAACAAAACTTGCAGGTCTTTGATGCCCGCGAGACGCAGCTTCTTGAGCAGGGCTTCGGTCAACTCTTCGTTGGCCTTGGCCATGATTTCGCCAGTGTCTTCATCAACGATATTGCGTGCCAAAATGCGGCCCAACAAATAGTCTTCTGGCACAGCAAGAAACTTGGTTTCAGACTGCTCTAGAGCGCGCACGTGGCGCGCAGTGATGCGCTTGTCTTTTTCGACGATGACATTGCCACTTTTATCGCTGATATCGAAGCGAGCCACTTCACCCCGCAGGCGATCGGCGACGAACTCCATTTGGGCGCCTTCGTCCATCAGACGGAAGTTGTCGAACACAAAGAAGTGCGCCAAGATAGATTCGGGATTCAGGCCGATGGCTTTGAGCAAAATAGTCACGGGCATTTTGCGTCGACGGTCAACGCGAAAATACAGAATATCTTTGGGGTCAAACTCAAAATCAAGCCATGAACCGCGATACGGAATGATGCGCGCTGAAAACAGCAACTTGCCAGAACTGTGTGTCTTACCCTTGTCGTGCTCAAAAAACACGCCGGGTGAGCGGTGCAACTGACTCACGATGACACGCTCGGTGCCATTGACGATGAATGAGCCATAGTCAGTCATGAGCGGCACCTCGCCCATGTAAACCTCTTGCTCCTTGATCTCTTTCACCACCTTGGCGGGCGAAGACTCCCGGTCGTAAATGATCATCTGAAGCTTTGCGCGCACCGCAGCGGCATAGGTCAGACCACGCAACTGGCATTCACGCGTGTCAAACGCGGGCTTGGCCATATTGAATTCAATAAACTTCATCTCAACAAAACCATTGTGCGAGACGATCGGAAAAGCTGACAAGAAAGCAGCTTGCAAGCCTTCAGGTTTGCGCTTTTTAGGTGGAACATCTTTTTGCAAAAAGGCCACGTAGGACTCTTTTTGCATCGTCAGCAAATAGGGAACGTTCAGAACACTTTCGCGTTTGCCGAAGCTTTTACGAATACGTTTGCGCTCGGTGAAGCTGTAGGGGGTTGCATGCTGCGCCATAGGTGGTTTTCACTCCGTCTCAGGACCCTTGCCTGGCCTGGGCCAGGGTACCGTCGGCGACTGTCTCCCAAACCCCGTGCCAATACAGGCGCGCAGGTCTGCTCGAAGCTTGGTGGCTGGCCACTACCAGCCGCTGGCGGACAACTTTGGCATTGCACCAAAGCCCGACCAAACTGGTTCTTTGCAGTCGGATCAAAGAACACTTGCAAGCCCTGTCAGATCATCGAACGTGGGTTTCGTTCCAATTGACAGGGCTTGCAGCTGCTCTAAGCACTTGTAAAAAATCTCAGCCGCCTCACGGGGGGCAAAGTTGTGGCCGGTGCGCCAAGAGGTACACCGGCCAGGTCTTAGCGAGAAAGGGTCTTCAGGTGCGAACACCCTTGAAAGCCAACCCTTCAATCACTTGAGTTCGGCCTTAGCGCCAGCGTCTTCAAGCTTCTTCTTGGCAGCCTCAGCATCGGCCTTGGGCAAAGCTTCTTTGACGGCTTTGGGCGCACCGTCAACCAGGTCTTTGGCTTCCTTCAAACCCAAGCCAGTCAACTCACGCACGACCTTAATCACCGACACTTTGTTAGCACCAGTTTCTTTCAAAATGACGCTGAACTCAGTCTGCTCAACAGCAACCGGTGCAGCCGGACCGCCAGCACCCGCAGGGGCGGCCATTGCAGCAGCAGACACTCCGAATTTTTCTTCAATGGCCTTGACCAAATCGTTCAAGTCCATCACAGACATGTTGTCGAGCGCGGTCAAAAATGTGTCTTTATCGAATGCCATGTTTGGCTCCTAAAATAAAAAATGAATGAGGTTGAATGGTTTGAAGACAAGAAGCTCAGCCTGCGCTGCTTGGCGCTGGGTCTGCCACAGGTGGCGCCTCTTCAGCAGCAGCCTGAGCTACAGCAGGCTCTTGTGCCTCACTACGCTTCTCCGCTAATGCTGCCAGCACACGCGCCATGCGCGAAACTGGAGATTGCATCAAGCCCAAAAGCATCGACAAAAGGACGCCTTTGGTAGGAATCGCAGCCAGGGCCTTGACTCCATCTGCACTCAAGGCCTTGCCTGCAAAGGCTCCGGCCTTAACCACCAGCTTGTCGTTGCCCTTCGCAAAATCAGCCATGACTTTGGCTGCCGCGACGGCGTCTTCAGAAAAACCATAAATCAGCGGGCCCACCATGCTCTCTGAGGCCACTTCGAAAGATGTACCAGCTACCGCACGACGAGCCAGCGTGTTCTTCAAAACATGAAGGTACACGCCGCTGTCGCGCGCTTGCATGCGCAGCGCAAAAAAATTTTACACAGAGATGCCACGGTATTCAGCCAGCGCCAACGTTTGCGAGCGGGCCGCTTGGGCTGCCACATCCGTCACCACAGTCTGTTTTTCGTTGCGATTGAGACTCAAGGTCTACTCCTCACGTTCACGTGCCTTGGCATGCTTGGGCATGCCTCGGACACACCATAGTTCAGCGACCGTTTGTTCAGGATAACCTTCTCAGCGGGACCGCCATCTGCGCGGGCCAGCAACTCACACACAAGACTTTGTCAGCCCCATGCGCCTGCTGCCAATTAAGTGGCCACGGCCACGCCTGCGGTCTTGGATGGCCCGTGGGAGCAGCACCAGAGCGCCCCCCACAGCCCACCAAACTCACCCTCAAGCACCAGACTAGCGCTCGATTCGATTTTGCTACGCAGCCAGCCTAGCCGCCCGATAGGGCCGAAAGGCTAGCTGCTCCATTTGCACTTGTTTACGCGGCAGACGAAGTGGCCATGATGGAAGCCACTTCAACTCGAGCACCGATGCCCATGGTGGATGAAAGGGCGACCTTGCGCAGATAAATTCCCTTGCTGGTGGCCGGCTTAACTTTATTCAAGGCTTCGATCAATGCGCGCAAATTACCCACGAGCTTGTCTGAGTCAAATGAGCGACGACCAATGGTGGTGTGAACAATACCGGCCTTGTCAACACGGAACTGCACCTGACCCGCCTTGGCATTGCGGACCGCTTGAGCGACGTCAGCGGTCACCGTGCCCACCTTGGGGTTGGGCATCAAACCACGAGGTCCGAGCACTTGCCCCAGTGTGCCCACGATACGCATTGTATCTGGCGAAGCGATGACCACATCAAAATTCAAGTTGCCACCCTTGATTTGCTCAGCCAAGTCTTCCATACCCACCAAGTCGGCACCGGCAGCTTTGGCTTCTTCAGCCTTAGCACCCTGGGCAAACACTGCAACTCGCTTGGTCTTTCCGGTACCGTTAGGCAGCACCACCGAGCTGCGAACAACTTGATCTGACTTCTTGGCGTCAATGCCCAACTGGATGGCAACATCGATCGATTCATCAAATTTGGCGGTGGCAGATTCTTTCACCAAAACGAGTGCAGCCTCTAAGGGATAGAGCTTGGTCGTGTCGACTTTGCCGACAACTGCTTTTTGCCGTTTACTGAGCTTGGCCATGTCAGAGACCCTCCACCGTGACGCCCATAGAACGGGCAGAGCCTGCGATTGTACGAACAGCGGCGGCCAAGTCAGCGGCTGTCAGATCTTTCATTTTGGATTTGGCAATGTCTTCGATTTGAGCCACTGACAGTTTGCCCACCTTTTGAGAGTTGGCACGGGGTGAACCCTTGTCGAGCTTCAATGCCTTTTTAATCAGCACTGTGGCTGGAGGCGTTTTGAGTACAAAAGTGAATGACTTGTCAGCGAAAGCCGTGATGATCACGGGCAACACCAGACCAGGCTCCATGCTCTGCGTTTGGGCGTTGAACGCCTTGCAGAACTCCATGATATTGAGGCCACGTTGGCCCAGGGCTGGGCCGATGGGTGGCGAGGGATTGGCTTTGCCAGCCGGTATTTGCAGCTTGATCAAGCCGATGATTTTCTTGGCCATGAAGGCTCCTTCAAAGAGATCAGGTTGAAATAATCAACCCAGTGAGTACAAACGCCCAAATCGATCAATTTGGGCTCCTCGGGCTGGTATCACGTCACCAGCCAGCAACGCCGGGTCATTTTGGTGACACCGCAAACCTGACGCCATATCAAACTTTTTCGACTTGACCAAAGTCAAGCTCAACCGGGGTGGATCGACCAAAAATAGTGACCGAAACACGAACCTTAGACTTGTCATAATTGACATCTTCAACAGCGCCGTTGAAATCAGTGAATGGGCCGTCTTTCACACGAACCAATTCGCCAACTTGCCATTCAACCTTGGGACGCGGCTTCTCAATGCCCTCTTGCATTTGGTTAACAATCTTCATCACCTCAGACTCAGAAATGGGCGAAGGGCGATTGCGCGCTCCACCCACAAAGCCAGTGACCTTGTTGGTGTGCTTAACCAAGTGCCAGGTGTCATCGGCCATGTCCATTTCAACGAGCACATAGCCGGGAAAAAAGCGACGCTCGGTGACGGTTTTTTTGCCGTTCTTCAGCTCAACGACTTCTTCGGTCGGCACCAATATGCGGCCAAATTTTTCTTGCATGCCAGCACGGTCAATGCGCTCACGGAGATTGCGCTCAACAGCCTTCTCCATGCCTGAGTAAGCGTGCACCACAAACCAACGCTTGGTACTGATGGCAATAGGCGCAATCACAGACTCTACAGCCGGGGGTATCAGGGCCTCAACAAGAGGCACGCCTGCGTCGGCCTGCTCAGTCATATCCATGGCTTTAGCTCCTCCATCCCAAAATCAAGTCGTAAAAAACCCACTCTAGGGTTTTGTCGGTGAGCCACAAGAACAAAGCCATCACTGCCACAAAGGCAAACACATAGCCCGTCATTTGCATAGCCTCTTTTCGGCTGGGCCAAACCACTTTACGCACTTCGCGCACAGAGTCATTGCCATAAGCGATTAAGGCCTTGCCACTTTCGGTGGTAAAAAAAACACCAACAGCGAGCGCGCCTAATCCGAGCAGGGCCAATACCCTCAACCACAGGTCTCGCGACTCTAACAAGTAAAACGCAGCCAGGCCGCTAATCAGCAGCGCAGCCGCAGCGATCAACTTGGCCCTGTCTGTACTGGTGTTGACCGTTTCGACCTGAACATTGGATGGGCTTTTTGTCACTTCAGTTTTCAGAGCTGATAAGTGCTCTGCCATTTGTTCAGCAGCAAAGCCTGCCAGCAATGCTGCATTTTGCAAACCCGTACCTTTAGCACACTTGACTCGCCTGCCAAATGATTGATTAACAACCAAGCAGCTAATAAGGCCACTTGGCAGGGGCGGAGGGCATCGAACCCCCAACCTCTGGTTTTGGAGACCAGCGCTCTGCCAATTGAGCTACGCCCCTGTGGCTGAATCATCAATCTCTTACGCGATAATTTTGGCCACAACGCCGGCGCCGACAGTTCGACCACCCTCACGGATGGCGAAGCGCAAACCCTCTTCCATCGCGATAGGGTTGATCAGCTTCACCGTGATGCTCACGTTGTCGCCTGGCATGACCATTTCTTTGTCTTTGGGC
>JANMEO010000014.1:0-9136 GCA_031376995.1 Burkholderiales bacterium | reverse complement strand
GTCGACGGGAGCGACACGCTAGATCAAAGGGCATTGAGCTTCTCCACCAAAGGCAACAAAACATCGGCCAGTGCTTGGGGTGTGATGGGCCCTGTGTGCTTGTGCCGAATCACTCCCGCTTTATCGATCACATAGGTTTCCGGTACGCCATACACGCCAAAATCAATGCCCACCAAGCCATCGATGTCGGACATGGATTGCACATAGGGATTGCCGTGGCGCCTTAACCAAGCCAAGGCTGCTTCTGGTTTGTCTTTGTAGTTGAGGCCATACAGACGCACACGACCGGTCTGTGCCAGGTTCAGGAGTACAGGATGTTCTGCCAAGCATGAAACGCACCACGAGGCCCAGACGTTGAGCATCCAAACTTGGCCTCGAAGGTCTTCGGGTGAGAAATTGACCTGGGGATTGTCGAGTTGCGGCAGTCGAAATGCAGGTGCATTTTGGTTAATTAATGGTGAGGGAACGTCGCGCGGAGAAAGCTTCAGGCCCACCGCTAACAAGGTGACCAGTGCCGCAGCAGTGCCCAATATCGCAACGGTGACCAAGGGCCACAGCCATCGTCGTCCCATCACCGTGGCTCCAAGCCAAGCCCCGCGGTCAAAGCGGCGGGCGGGGGCGTTGTTGTAGACATGGAGACTATGCGGGGCAGGCGATAACGACGATCAAGCACAGCCAAGGCTCCACCAATAGCCATCATGAGGCACCCCAACCAGATCCAGTTCACAAAAGGTTTATGGTGTAGGCGCAGGCTCCAGGCGGTGGTGCCGATGGGTTCGCCCAGAGCCACGTACAAGTCACGTATCAGGCTGCGGTCAATGGCGACCTCAGTCATGGGCATGTTCCGTACTGTGTAAATGCGTCGCTCTGGGGTGAGTACGGCAACGTGCTGGCCCTGCTGGGTCACAGTCAACTGCGCTCTTGATGCGGTGTAGTTAGGCCCTTCAATTTCTGTCACTTGGTCTAACTTGAAATCCAGACCCCCAACGCTGGCACTCTGGCCGGGTTCGATTCGCACGTCGCTCTCGCTGGCGTAACCGCCAACGACTGTGACCCCCACAATGAATACGGCCACCCCAAGGTGTGCAAGTAACATGCCGTAGTAGCTGCTCGCTTGGGCGCGCAAGCGATGCCATAGGCTGGGAGAGGTGTGGGTTTGCAAGCGCAGCCACAAATTGAGAATACAGGTGCTGGCGATCCAGGTTGCCAGTAGCAGACCGAGGGCTACCATGGGCGACCAGCGCCCCCAAACCCAGGGAGCAAGCGCGGCACTGACCATACTCACGCCTGCGGCCCACCGAAAGCGGCGAGCCAGGTCTAGGGCATCGGATTGTCGCCAACGAGTCATCGGACCGATGCCCATCAAAAATAATGCGGGAGCGAGCAGGGGCACAAACACTGCTTCAAAATAGGGGGGGCCTACCGATAATTTGCCCAAGCCTAAAGCGTCAATGATCAGAGGATAGAGAGTGCCAAGAAGCACCGCAGCCATGGCCACCAGAAGGAGGACATTGTTTGTTAATAGCATGGTCTCTCGGGATATCAAAGAAAACTTGCCGCCCAGCCCCACCTTGGGCGCACGCCAAGCAAACAGTGCCAGCGAGCCACCCACCACCATGCCTAAAAGCATCAAAATATATAAGCCACGTGTGGGGTCGGTTGCAAAAGCGTGTACCGAACTCAATACCCCTGAGCGAACCAAAAATGTGCCAAGGAGCGACAGGGAAAAGGTGACGATGGCTAAGAGTGATGTCCACATTTTGAAGCCGCCACGTTTTTCGGTCACTGCCAAAGAGTGCATGAGGGCAGTGCCTGCCAACCAAGGCATGAACGAGGCATTCTCAACAGGATCCCAAAACCACCAGCCTCCCCAGCCCAACTCGTAGTAGGCCCAGAAGCTGCCCAAGGCGATGCCCGCTGTTAAAAAACACCATGCCGTGGTGGTCCATGGGCGCGACCACCGAGCCCATGCGCTGTCAAGTCGGCCAGACAGCAAGGCCGAAACTGAAAAAGCAAATGCAACGACAAATCCCACATAGCCCATGTACAACATTGGAGGGTGTATCACCATGCCAGCGTCTTGAAGGAGGGGGTTTAAATCTTTGCCGTCAGGTGCCCCAGGAAGCAATCGCTCGAATGGGTTTGAGGCCCAAAGGGTAAATACAATGAATCCACAACTGACAAGTCCCATGACACCTAAAATGCGCGCCCTCATGGCGTCATCCAATTGCTTTGAACGTAAAGACACCGCTAAAGTCCAGCTCGACAAAATCAATGTCCATAGCAAAATGGAGCCTTCATGGTTGCCCCAAACAGCCGTGATGCGATACAGCAGTGGCAGCTTGGAGTTGGAGTGCTCGGCAGCTAGCAGCACCGTGAAGTCATTGTTAATGAATGCGGCGGTCAAACAGGCATAGGACAGTGCTACGAATACAAACTGACCCCAGGCCGAAGGCCGTGCTAAGGCCATCCAAGCTGCTTCACCCCGTTGGGCACCCCAAAGAGGAAGAATGCTTTGCGATAAGGCCATGGCCAAGGCGAGGATCAGGGCAAAGTGCCCCAGTTCAACGATCATTGCAGGACTCCTTGGGCGGGCTGATTAGGCGGCGTGCTGGTCGATTGATCGCCTTGAGCTGATAGGGTTTTGCGTGCCTTTTGGATGGCATCAGCTGCTTCGGGTGGCATATAGTTTTCATCATGCTTTGCCAGCACGGTGTCCGCCTGAAACACGCCATCTGAACTTAGCTTCCCCTGCACAACAACGCCTTTATTTTCTCGAAACAGGTCAGGAAGCAAGCCGGTGTAGGTCACAGGTAATTTTGTGACAGTGTCGGTCACGTTGAATTTCACAGTCAAACTGACAGAGTCGCGCTCGATGCTTCCTGTTTCAACCAAACCGCCTAAGCGAAAGCTGCGGTCAAGTGGCGCTTCTTTGGCCAGCACTTGGGAGGGGCTGAAGAAAAAAACCAAGTTGCTGTTGAATGCATTGAGCACCAGGGCGCTAGCCACGCTCAAAATGGTCAGGCCTACGGCGATAGCGAGGGCGCGTTTCGTGCGAGGTTTCATGGTGAGTAAAGCTTCCAAGACAAAAAATCAATCTCAACGGGTTGGCAGCACGCTGACGGGCCTGGCGGGCAGTCAGTCACTTGGATACCAGGTGCTACTCCATCATCTGTTGTGAGAGCGTGGCCTCAGTGCGACATGCTAGCCTATACCCCTCCAACCCGAAGATTCTCTGTCATCAAAAGGATTAAGTAGCGATCTGCGGGGTTGAAAACCACAGCAAAAAACAAGGTGTACCGCTGTGGTTTTCGCCTTGCGTCTCATCTCGTCACTCTCTTGGCCAAGACAGCGTTCTCCAGTTGAATGGGTACGGGATGGTGCTTGAAGATGAGATTTATGCGTGCCATGGCGAGAATTTTTCTAAGTGCAATGATGTAATGGCTACCAACAATGTGGATATTGCCCGATTTGGCGCTTAGGTGTCGCCCTGACCAGAATAAATTTGTTTGCCGATGGTGCCAACGGTGCCTGAGTGTGTGCTTTTGCACGCTATGGGGTCTTTGCGGTTGGTTCGTGTCGTCGCCGGTTGGCGCTGAGCCTGTTGTGGTGTTGTCGGCCGTACATACCGATACCGGCTTGCACATTGACTTTGACGTGCCTTTTGAGTTGAGCTCAGCGGTTGAGGGGGCTTTGCTCAAGGGCATTGCCTTGAATTTTGTGGCTGAAGTTGAGGTGTTTCGAAAGCGGTGGTACTGGCGGGATTTGCGTGTAGCACAAGCCAGGCGTGAGTGGCGCCTTTACTACCAGCCCTTAACTCGCCAGTACCGAGTTGTATGGGGTCTGCAAACTCAAAATTTTGATGCTTTGCCTGAGGCCCTGGTTTGGCTGCAGCGTGCTTCTCACTGGACGGTGGCTGATTCGGCTGTTTTGGCGGCCCCTGGGCAGCATGGGTTGCGGTTCAGTTATCAACTTGACACCGCACAGTTACCTCGCCCTTTGCAAATTGGCGTGGGCAGTCAACCCGATTGGGCTTTATTTGTTCAAAAGACGATCCCTCTGCCGCCATTGAGCGCAGTGGAAAAACCTTTTGAGCCACTTCTCGAATAAGGGTTCATTTTGGGGCTTCTCTCATGACCAAAGCTTCACGCTGGGCAATGTTGATTTCGATGGTCGCTGCGGTGGGCACCGGAATGGTGTTGGCTTTTGTGTTGGCTGTCGCCACCAATAACCGAACTTTCTATGAGCGCCACTACGCTTGGTTGTTCTGGGTCAATATGGCGGTGGCTGGGATTTTGCTGCTTGTCATTGGGATCGCGGCAGTACGTTTATACCTGCGTGTTTCACACGGCAAGTTTGGCAGCCGACTGCTTCTGAAACTGGCCGCTTTTTTCGCGTTGGTTGGTGTATTACCTGGTGTCTTGATTTACACCGTCAGCTTTCAGTTTGTGTCGCGCAGCATTGAGAGTTGGTTCGATGTCAAAGTTGAGGGTGCTCTCGATGCCGGTTTGGCGTTGGGGCGCAGCACGCTCGATGCCCAAGTCAGTGACCTTGCAGCCAAAACTCAAAGTGCTGCAGAGCGTTTAGGCGAAGTGCCGGTCACTCGTCAGGCCCTGGCTCTTGAGCGACTGCGTGACCAGTTGTCGGTGCAGGACATCGCCATTGTTGGCCCCAATGGGCAGGCTTTGGTTTCTGCTGGCAGCTCATCGTCTTTGCTGGTGCCTCAGCGTCCTGCCCTTGGCTTTTTGCGCCAGGCGCGCAGTGCGCGTGTGGTAAGTCAACTTGAAGGTTTAGAAGATGATGCGGCCATCCATCTTGGGGGGCCGGGGCTGCCCCGCATTCGGGCCTTGGCCTTCATCCCCAGCACGGATATTGATCTTTCTCGCCAAGATCGCTACCTTCATGTGACTCGATTGTTGCCCGTCGATTTGGCTGATAACGCATTGTCTGTGCAGTCGGCCTATCGTGAATATCAGCAACGGTCCTTGGCACGTTCGGGCCTGCGAAAAATGTACATTGGCACACTCACCTTGGCGCTCATTCTGGCAATTTTTGCTGCGCTTTTGATGGCGGTGGCAGTTGCCAACCAACTGGCGCGGCCATTGCTTTTGCTGGCTGAGGGCATGCGCCAAGTGGCCGAAGGTGACCTTAGCGCCAAGCCGATTTTTGCTTCACGTGATGAGCTCGGTGGACTGACTCGCTCGTTTGCTGAAATGACGCAGCAGCTTGCAGACGCTCGGGCCCTGGCGCAGCGCAGCGTGGCACAAGTGGAGGGCGCACGCACAAACTTGCAGACTATTCTTGATAACCTCACAGCGGGAGTGATTGTTTTTAATCGAGAGCGGCGCATAGACACCGTCAACCCAGGTGCCACACGCATTGTGCGATTGCCTTTGTCGGCCTACCAGCAACGCCGCCTGGATGAGGTGCCGGGCTTAGAGGCATTTGCACAATCGGTATGGCAGCGTTTTGATTTGCATGCCAGTTGCCCAGAGGCTGGTGAGCGTGATCAATGGCAAGATTCGTTTGAGCTGCAACCCACAGGGCATGGCCCAGACAGAGAGCCCTTGACGTTGTTGGTACGCGGGGCTAGCTTACCGCACGGTGCGCGGTTGATGGTCTTCGATGATATTTCAGAGGTCGTTTCTGCCCAGCGGAGCGAGGCATGGAGTGAAGTGGCTCGCCGCTTGGCGCACGAAATAAAAAACCCTTTGACGCCCATCCAGCTTTCAGCAGAACGTTTGCGCCACAAGCTCGAATTCAAACTCGAAAGCAACGATCGAGCGATGCTTGTACGTTGCGTGAGCACCATCGTGAATCAGGTGCAGGCCATGAAAACCCTGGTCAATGAATTTCGGGACTACGCACGCTTGCCTGCAGTTCATCTCACCAGCATTGACCTGAATCATTTGGTTCTTGAGGTCTTGACGCTGTACGCTACGGCACAAGAGTCTGGTCAACTGCGAGCCGTGTTGAGCAAAGATTTGCCAGTTATTTTGGGTGATACCACGCAACTTCGACAGGTCATTCACAATCTTGTTCAAAATGCACTGGATGCGGTGGCTGACCGCGCTGAGGGCAAAGTTGTGGTACGCACGGAGATTGCGCGTAGCGAGCAAGGCGAGCTTCGTGCCGTTCGCCTTAACGTTGCGGATAATGGCCCCGGCTTTCCCGAAAAAGTCCTCAAGCGTGCTTTTGAGCCTTATGTCACCACCAAAAGTAGGGGCACTGGTTTGGGGTTGGCTGTTGTAAAAAAAATTGCTGATGAGCACAGTGCTCGAGTGAGAATCGCTAATTTGACTGCATCAGTGATGGATAAAAACCCTCCAATTGGAGGCCTTGCCAACGACACTTTGATCATCGGTGCTCAAGTTTCGTTATCATTTTCAAAATTTGTGCCGCCTCACAGCCTATCTGCTGTGACCAATTATTCCGAACTGCGGGCTCTCTAGGGTTTCATGGCTAACATTCTTGTCGTTGATGATGAACTCGGAATTCGGGCGCTGTTGTCCGAAATATTGTCTGATGAGGGTCACGCCGTTGACGTGGCGGAGGACGCGGCGCAAGCACGCGTTTTTCGAGAGCGACAACGACCGGACCTGGTTTTGCTAGACATTTGGATGCCCGATGTCGATGGGGTGACACTGCTCAAAGAGTGGGGTTCAACAGGGCAGTTGACCATGCCTGTGATCATGATGAGTGGTCATGGCACGATTGACACTGCGGTTGAGGCCACCAAGTACGGTGCGACTGCCTTTCTTGAAAAGCCTATCACCATGCAAAAGCTGTTGCGTGCTGTCGAGCACAGCTTGATCAAGCCTGTGCCCACTGCCAGTGCGCCTATGCGCAATGTGGGGCTGAGCTATTCGGCAATTGGGCAAAATACCCTGCATCACAGCAGCCATGTGATGAGTTTGCCAATCATGCCGTTAGGCCCTCAGGCGGCGCAAAGTTTTGATTTGGACCGTCCGTTGCGAGAAGCTCGCGATGTTTTCGAGAAGAGCTATTTCGAGTTTCATTTGGCCCAAGAAAACGGCAGCATGACTCGAGTTGCCGAGAAGACAGGGCTTGAGCGTACTCACCTCTACCGTAAGCTTAAGCAGTTGGGCGTTGATTTGGCCCGCAATAAGCGCAACAGCACGGTCTAACAGGTGTGTGGCATTGTGGATTCGCTCAAAGGGCCCGCATGACTGCCACCACTATTAGGCGCGCTAGCATTTTGGGCGGGTGGTCGCGGGCCATTTCTGTGGGCAAATTTGGCCTTAGGTTGCTGTGCTGTGGCCGGCTTGGTTCAAAAGGTGCTGTTTTCGGACAACACAGTTGCAACCATGCATGCCCCCCACAGGAGTTCTGGATTTGGCGATCCGTTGTGTCAGGTTGGCGGCAGGCCCGTTACCCAGGATTGAAGCACGCCAATCATCGTGTACTGCCCTCAACGGCCCTCAACGGCCCTCAACTGTTGTCCTGGTTTGAACCGCGCCAACAAACGGCTGCGCTTCTCGCTCGAGATCATGCTGGTTTGCGTTTGGACTTAGGAGCTAACGAACTCCAAACGCGCCACGTAGCTGTTCTTGGCGTCCAACTTATTCAGCACCTGCGGGCTCGCCCAGTCTTTCAGGTTATTGATGACGAGCCCATCAACTTGCAGTTTGAGAACATGTTGCTTGACAACTTTAAGGCGTTCTAGCGCCGCATTGACCTCATCATCATCAAGCTTATTTTCGAGGATGCCCTTGACTTGTTCTGGGGTGACATTGTTGATGGCATCGAACATCTGTCTGTCCACGACAGGTGGAAGCAGGCTCCCATGAAAATGTTTGCATTGCATTTTCGTAAAGCTTTCAGGATGTAACAGCTTCTTACCAAAGCTCAAGTCGTTGTCAAAACCAATGACCTGCGCCCGCGAGTTGTCAGGAATTTGCACCTTGAAGTTTCCTGAATGCCGATCTACTTCACCAGTCAGGTGATCAAGCAGTTGAAGCTTGGTGATTTCACGGGTTACTTCCGCCCTCTTTTCAAGGCTTGAGAATTCAAGGTAGGCTGGATCCATTCCTTCTACCTTTGCCATGAGAAGACCCACTTGAGGACTGGTTTTGCCGGAGTGGCCAACGGGTACGTTGCACACCTGAATACTTGTATCGACAATCACATTGAAGTCAAGGAGTTTTGAATAGGCTTGCGTTGCCATATTGCGCATGCCAACTTGCCGGTTGTTGACTGGAATACCGGTCATCTGGGTCAGGCCCAGCTTTGCCAAAACATTTTTGTCCAGAGTTTTAGTCAGTGGCTTGAAGGCGTACTCGAATTCCGATCCGCCCTGTGTGCCTTCAGCCAAATAAACGGTACTAATGCTGCCTGATCCGATCGGTCGCAATTGAGCTTGGTGACCGAGTTCTTGGGATTTTGGAATGGTATCCAGGGTAACCCTTAGTCCAACATCGTCATACAGACTGAGGGCCTCCTGGGGAAGCTGGGCTCTACAAGCCTTTTCGGATAACGGCGCGCCGAGTAAAGGTGTTGTAGATGGATGGGCCTGCGCGGAAACCATGGCTAGGGTGGCTGTTGCTCCAGGGGCTGCTTGGGAAGGTGTCTTGGGTTGGTTAATCAGCGACCTAAGCTGGGATTCTTGCAGGGCTGTTTGACGAGGATAAAGCTTGAGTTTGAGAAAGCCGAGGTTGATGTTTTTGACAGGCCCAATATTGCCAGCTACCGTCGGACGAGGTGGATTTTGAGTTTCTTGTGCCGAAGTGCGAAAGCAGGAGGGGCGGTGACCATGAAAACTGATGTGCATTTAAAAGCCATTTACATCGAACCCTTGATGTATGGTGTGTGTGAGAAAACGAACCAATGGTTCGATTTCTAGTTCTGAAACATAGCGCGGTTCAAAATGTGCTGCTTTTGGTCAACACAGGCGTGACCACGCCTCCCATGGGAATTCGGATTGGGTCGATTGTTGTGTCAGGTTGGCGGCGGGCCCTGTTGCCCTGGATACCCCTCGGAACTGAAGATGCCGGATCGCAGAGCCGTTTTGAAAACGGCTCTGCGGCGTTGTAAATACTCGAGATACCAAGTGGTATCGCTATGCTTTACGCCTTGCATCTCCATTCTCAAAACGACCCATCGACCCAGCATCTTC
>JANMEO010000252.1:0-3304 GCA_031376995.1 Burkholderiales bacterium | reverse complement strand
CCAACTCGTTGATCGTCTTTAGCCCCCGAACAGCCTCAAGCCCCACTTTGGCCTTGAACTCCGCACTGTGCGTCTTGCGTGGCTTTGCATCACTCATCATTTTCTCCTTCTAATGAGGGAGCTTAAACTCCTGTCTCATTTTCGGGGTCCACTTCAGGGATGGGTTCCTCTGCGCCACCTGATATTTCATCCCTTCATTCCCTTGGCCAACACCGCATCTTCAGTTCCGAGGGGTATATCAGCGCCCAAGACCCAGTCAGGACGCTCGCCGCTGGCCCACGGACCGGTGATCCCATCAACACCCACTTGCCAAAGCATATCAACATCAGCCTCATCTGTGACGCCTTCAGCAAATACCTGGGAGGACAGCCCGTGCAGCATGATGACAACGCCACGAACAAAGTCTCTTCGCTCTGAGTCAGTGGCAACACCACGCACAACGCATGCATCCAACTTCACGTAGTGAAAGCCAGTTTCGAAAAGGTGTTCAATCTGACTCAGCTGCTCACCGGCGTGTTCGAGCCCCAAGCAAGCGCCGCAAGCTCGAAGCTGGCGTGCCAGCTCCATCAAGCGTTCAAAATTTTCAATGGCTGCGGACTCAGGAACTTCAATGAATAAGCGCGCAGACTCACGCGGAAACCTCTCCAGAAGCGAGCGCAGGCGTGGTGAAAAATTTGGATCAGTGAGAGAAGCTGTGCAAACGTTGACACAGCGGGGAATGTGATCTTCAGCGATGGCGCTCAAGGCAAGGCTGATGGCGCGCTCATCCACCAAAGGTGTCAAACGAGACCGAATTGCCAGTGGAAGCCAGAGCGCCGCAGCTTCATAGGGGCCCTCGGGATCGAGCCTCAGGCGCAAGGGGCATTCAATGTGCAAGATCTCACGATTGGCATTGATGACTGGAAAACCCATCAAGCGTGTACGCCCAGTGATTAAAGCGCTGGCGATACTTTGACGCCAGGCTTCTTGACCTCGCAGCGCAGGGCTGTAGACAACCGCCGCATCGAGCTCAACAGAAAATGGGCCCCGGCTTTCAGCGCGGGCTAAAGCTGCATCGGCTGCACCCATGGCCTCGGAGACACTTTGGCCCCGTCTCACCTCCACTGCACCCACCGCCACGGTGATCCGAGAACCAAAGGCTGGCAACAGAGCCTGTAATGCCTGAATGATGGCCGTACCTGTCTCTAGTGCCAATCCGCGTACTGGGAGATATAAGGCAAAGTCTGCGCCATTGAGTCGGCCCAAGTGACAACCCCTGACACGTTCGAGGTAGGTTTTTAAGGCTTGAGAAATCGTGCTGATGAGGCGATCCGCAGACTCATGGCCAATTTCATGATTGATTTGCACCAGATCGATCACGCGCAGCAAGATCAGTCCGCCCTCAAGACTGCCGTCCTCACGCTGCAAAAAGGCATTCAATTGATTGAAGAAATGTTTTCGGTTACTCAACCCAGTGAGCCCATCGCAGTGCGCTTGACGGCGCAGGGACTCGACTTGTGCGGCCTGGGCGGCAAAGGTAAGGCGCAGCCGGTTGACCATGGTGTTCATGGCCTGAGTCAGTCGCGCGAGTTCGGGGATGCGCGGCGCAGGGACGGCGAGAAACTCTCCATTGAGCAGGGCTTGAGCTTGCTGCACGACTTGTTCTAAGGGGCGGCGAATGCGATTGACCACTACCAGCGCCAGGGCAAGCGCGCAACTTGTCACCGCCGCCAGTGCCAGGGCTGCTTTTTGAGCGCCAGCCCAGAGGTCGTCAACCACGTAGGCGTTGTGGCTGATGACTTGAGTCGCTCCCAATCGCTGCCACCCATTGTTGACTTGTGCAATCCCTGGCTCGGATTTGATGGCCGCCAGGCGAACAAACCAGGCTGGTGCATGCAGCGGTGGTTGGTGCGACTTGCGCAAAAATAACACACGGTCTTGCGAATCAGTGAAGCGAATTTCTTGATAGAAGCCCGTGTCAAACTGCGCCGTCATCAGCAGCGTCATGCGGCCCAAATCGCCTTGTTGCTGCGACAACATCAGCGCCAAAGCCAAGGCGGTGTCGTTATTTTTGAAAGTCAGCTGCGTTTGCAGGCTTTCTCGTGCGGCATGGATGCTGACGGTGATGCTGCCAGCAAATGTCAGTAGCAAGCTCGCAAGCAAAAGCAACCATATTTGTCGAATTAGCGGCATGCCGGGACCCATCTCATTGAAAACCCTCCATTTGCACTCGACCTAAGACACCTCGCCAGCGAGACAGGCGCGTCAAAGGGTCTCCCGCTGATTGCACACCGACACCTTGCCACAAACCCTGGGCGTTAAAGCTAAAAATTGGCGTGAGATCAGCCCGCTGTGTAGCGGGTTGGATCGAGGTCACAAGGTTGTCAAGGATGATTGGGTCGTTTGCGCTGTTGGGATAAAACGCCAGCACCAGGTGCGCCTGCTGAGCCCCTGCAATGCTGGCCTGCACGTACACCAGCCGCAATTGAGATTGCGACACGCCCAAGGCCACGAGTGTGAAATATTTGGCAATGGCGTAATCTTCGCAGTCTCCACGTCCCTTTTCAAGCAGTTCGATCGGGGTCGTCCAGTAGTCTTCTACGCCCCAGGTGCGAATATCCTCTTGGAACATGACTTGACGATTAAAAAACTCGTTCACAGCTTGCGCTTTGTCCTTTTCACCCTGAAACGCAACTCGTTTGAGCATGGATTGCAGGGCTTGGACAGCAGCCAAGGTGTCGGGTCCACGGGACCGAGCCGCTGACATCATTTGGGATGCATCCCAAGCGGTGCATGCTGATGACAGCATCAATCCGCACAGCAGGCCCCAAAAGCGCCGCTTGAGTTGTCGCCAACTTCGGCCTAAGAGATTGAAGGGTTCCAAGTTGCTGATGGCGTTTGACGCTCCCATCAGCAGCGTCAGAGAGCCTTGTGGTTTGCAACCCCATGGGGGCACTGCCCCCCATGCATTCCCCCAGGCACCTACCAATGCATCAACCCAGCCTCGTTGGGGCGGCGGCATAGGCGCCTTCAAGGAGCACGGGCTGCAGCGCCAACCTCAGCGGCAAGTGAGCGTCGGGCAAGTCATCGGGGCACAAAATCGACATAGATAACAGACGTTCACTGCGCTGAAGTGGAGGGACTCACTTGATGTCGACACTTGAAGCAAAAACTTCATCCCCACAGAGCTCAACTGCCCTCAACAATGCTGCCCAAACCAACAAGCTGTTGTAATCGCACAAAGAAATTCCGTGTTCTGCATTTTTTTTATCATTTGGCTTAAGAATCACAAGCTTCATGTTTTCACTGAGACGCTGCTCATGGC
>JANMEO010000210.1:0-5792 GCA_031376995.1 Burkholderiales bacterium | reverse complement strand
GTAGGTGCTGCCCCCATAAAATTAGCCCTATGTCCAATCCACTCGACAACAAATCCCAAGCCTGGTCGGCCCTTTTTTCTGAACCCATGAGTGAGTTGGTACAACGTTACACCGCCAGCGTTTCATTTGACCAGCGCCTTTGGCGTGCTGACATCGAGGGCAGTTTGGCGCATGCCGAAATGCTGACAGCCCAGGGCATCATCAGCGCCCAAGATTGGAGGGATATTCAGCGTGGCCTGGGCCAGATTCGCCAAGAGATTGAGTCGGGCCAATTTGTATGGCAGCTGGCACTGGAAGATGTGCACTTGAATATTGAAGCACGATTGACACACTTGGTTGGAGATGCCGGCAAGCGGCTGCATACGGGCCGCTCACGCAATGACCAAGTGGCCACAGATGTGCGCTTGTGGCTGCGAGATGAAATTCACATCCTGCAGGGCTTGTTGGCTGCATTACAAAAGGCCTTGGTTCAAGCGGCTCAAACGCACGCTGATGTGGTGATGCCCGGCTTCACCCATTTGCAAGTGGCCCAACCGGTGAGCTTTGGGCACCACCTGCTGGCCTACGTTGAGATGTTTATGCGCGACGCTGAGCGAATGTCACAGATTCATGAACGTACCAACCAGCTACCGCTGGGCGCCGCCGCCTTGGCTGGCACCAGCTACCCGCTCGACCGGGAGCGCGTGGCGCGCACACTGGGCATGGCAGGCGTGTGTCAAAACAGCCTCGATGCCGTGAGCGACAGAGACTTTGCCATTGAATTCACAGCGGCTGCGAGCCTATGCATGGTGCACATCTCGCGGCTGAGCGAAGAGTTGGTGTTGTGGATGAGCCAAAATTTTTCATTCATCGAGCTACCTGACCGGTTTTGTACCGGCTCTAGCATCATGCCGCAAAAGAAAAACCCCGACGTTCCAGAGCTCGCGCGTGGAAAAACCGGCCGCGTTGTCGGCCACCTGATGGCCTTGCTGACACTGATGAAAGGCCAACCCTTGGCCTATAACAAAGACAATCAAGAAGACAAAGAGCCCTTGTTTGACACGGTAGACACCCTCAAAGACACGTTGCGTATCTTTTGTGAGTTGGTGGGAGGGCTTCGCGTCAAAGCCCAGGCCATGGAGCAAGCCGCTCGCAAGGGTTACGCCACCGCCACAGACTTGGCCGACTACCTGGTCAAAAAAGGGCTCCCTTTCCGTGATGCCCATGAGGTGGTCGCTCATGCTGTGAAGATGGCGCTGCAACAAGGGGTTGATTTGAGTGAGCTGCCCTTGCCTACGCTGCAAGGATTCCATGCTTCGATCACTGACGAGGTCTATGAGGTTTTAAGTCTGCGAGGGGCCCTAAACGCCCGCAGCACCCTCGGCGGCGCAGCGCCTGAGCAGGTGCGTTTGCAAGTGGCACGCCACTTCAAGCGCTTAGGCATCACTCCCTGAAGCGCATATACCCCTCGCAACTGAAGATGCTGGGTCGCTGGGTCGTTTTGAGAATGGAGATGCAAGGCGTAAAGCACAGCGATACCATTGGGTATCGCGAACATTGACAACGCCGCAGATCCGTTTTCAAAACGAATCTGCGGCTCGGCATCTTCAGTTCCGAGGGGTACATACCTGACTTGAATCCAAGTCTTGCTGCACGGCTCCTTCCAGCTTGCCGCGGTTGGGGTGGCGCCCGAATGTGCCCTAGCGCACCGACCCCAGGGGTCGCCCGGGAATAAGGTCTCGTAACTCTTCAGCACCTTATTGCAAGGGCACCAGTGTAGGCACTTGGGTCCTGATCGCCCGTCCATAAGATGCCATCTGGTTGCTCACATGAAGCCCACAGCCCCATCTGAACTGAAGATGGATGCATCAATGCAGTGCAGCCACGGAATTTAAAATGACGACATCAACACGCAAAGCGTACTTTGTGGGCGGTGGTATTGGCTCTCTGGCGGGCGCCGCCTTTTTGGTGCGCGACGCTGGCATGCCAGGCCCTCAAATCACCATCTTGGAGGCTGGCAAGGTGATGGGCGGCAGCCTGGATGGCTGCGGTGACGCAGATCGGGGCTACTCCATGCGCGGCGGTCGCATGCTAACCACCGACAACTACGAGTGCACTTGGGCTTTATTCAAATCAATCCCATCTCTTACGCAGCCAGACCGCAGTGTTTTCGATGAAACGCTTCATTTCAATGAAGGCCACATCTCCAACGCCAAGGCGCGTTTGGTTGATAGCCGACGCGCTAAGGTGCCCGTGGCTTCGATGGGGTTCTCGATGCACGACCGATTAGAACTGTTAAAACTGGCCAACGCGGCAGAGGCCTCACTGGGCACGAGTTGCATCACAGACCATCTGTCGCCAACCTTCTTCGAGACTGAATTTTGGTACATGTGGGTCACGACATTTGCCTTTCAGCCCTGGCACAGTGCCGTGGAGTTTCGACGCTATCTTCACCGCTTCATGCTGGAGTTCTCGCGCATTGAGACCTTGGCCGGTGTCAAGCGCACCGTGTTGAACCAATACGACTCGCTGGTTGTCCCCTTGCAACGCTGGTTGCAAGGTCAAGGCGTTCAGTTGATCACTGACTGCATCGTCACGGACATTGCTCACCGCCCCGGCAGCGAGCTGTTTGAACCTATTGCATTGAAGCACACCTCTGGCGGCCAAGACGCAACCATTGAGCTCGACCCTGGGGATCTGGTTTTTATGCAAAACGGCTCCATGACTGACGCCTCAAGCCTAGGCTCGATGACAGCAGCGCCTGCCAAACTCAGCAAGGCTGTCAACGGTAGCTGGACTTTGTGGGAAAAACTGGCAAAAAATTGGCCCTTATTGGGCAACCCAGCCGCCTTTAACAGCTCTATCGCACAATCTAACTGGGCCTCATTCACGGTGACGCTCAAAGACCCTGATTTTTTCAGCAAGATGCAGAATTTCAGTGGCAACACAGCCGGCACGGGTGGCCTGGTGACGTTCAAAGACTCGAACTGGCTGATGTCTATTGTTCTGGCGCACCAGCCCCACTTTGCCAACCAGCCCAGCAACGTGCAGGTATTTTGGGGCTATGGGTTGTTTCCAGATCGCATCGGCAACTTTGTGGCCAAAGCCATGACCGACTGCACGGGCGCCGAACTGTTGGTAGAGCTCTGCGGTCATCTGCGATTTGACCTTCAAACCATGGCGACTGCCAATTGCATTCCATGCCGAATGCCCTTCATTACCAGCATGTTCATGCCCAGAGCGCCGGGGGACCGACCTTTGCCCGTGCCCCCCAGCACGAAGAATTTCGGCTTCATCAGCCAATTTGTCGAAATCCCGCAGGACACCGTCTTCACGGTCGAGTTTTCAGTTCGCGCGGCTCAGATGGCTGTCTACCAGCTGATGAACATCACCAAACCCATTCCTCCGGTGACGCCCCATGACAAGTCATTGCGTTCGCAGTTTGAAGCTTTGGTCAAGGCGCTGAAATAATGCCGCTCACGCTCAGTGAGCATCACCCAGTGCTGCCTGTCATGCCAAAGCCTGACGAGGGCGGAGCCTATCGCCCCTCACCTCCCCTTCACATTCACTGCAACAGGACATCAGGACCATGACCCCAAAGAAAAACCGAGCCCCGGACCTCGACATGGGCATCAATGCTGGAAATCGGCACAAAATTGTCAAGGGTTTGTCGGCGCTGCTGGCTGACAGCTACACGCTGTACCTGATGACGCACAACTTCCACTGGAATGTCACTGGGCCACAGTTCAACAGCTTGCATGCCATGTTCATGGCCCAGTACACCGAGCAGTGGGCCGCCATCGACCTCATCGCAGAACGTATTCGATCCCTTGGGCACCCGGCACCGGGCACTTACAAAGAGTTCATCAAGTTGACGTCTATCAAAGAGGTTGAGGGCGTGCCCAAACCCACCGAGATGATTCGCCACCTGGTTGCAGCCCAAGAAGCCACAGCGCGAACAGCGCGCCGATTGTTCGTGGTGGCCGAAGCAGCCAAAGACCAGCCCACCGCAGACATGCTAAGCCAGCGACTTGGCGTGCACGAGAAAACTGCCTGGATGCTGCGCAGCCAATTTGAGGCTTGAGTTTGCAACCATCAAAATGGTGGATGCTGGGTATCCATCAAAGGGGGCCTCGGTATTTCGATAGAGGCCCCACAAAGCTCACATCACATCGCCTCGATCATCACCTGGCCAAAACCTGAGCAAGACACCTGGGTCGCCCCTTCCATCAAACGCGCAAAGTCGTAAGTCACTTTCTTTGACAAGATCGACTTCTCCATGGCCTTGATGATCAAGTCGGCAGCCGCTGCCCAACCCATGTGCCTGAGCATCATTTCGGCCGACAATATTTCTGAGCCCGGATTGACATAATCTTTACCCGCATACTTGGGCGCAGTGCCGTGTGTGGCCTCAAACATCGCAATAGAGTCGGAGAGATTCGCACCCGGTGCAATCCCAATGCCACCGACCTGGGCTGCCAGCGCATCAGACACATAGTCGCCATTCAAATTGAGTGTGGCAATCACAGAGTATTCAGCGGGGCGTAGCAAAATCTGCTGCAAAAATGCATCGGCGATGGAGTCTTTGACAATGATTTCACGCCCCGTTTTAGGGTTCTTAAATTTGCACCAGGGGCCGCCATCGATCAGCTCAGCACCAAACTCGGTCTGCGCCAAGGCATAAGCCCAATCACGAAATCCACCCTCGGTGTACTTCATGATGTTGCCCTTGTGCACGATGGTCACGCTGGGTTTGTCATTGTCAATCGCGTACTGAATAGCTTTGCGCACCAAACGCTCGGTGCCCTCGATAGAAACTGGCTTGATGCCAATGCCCGAGGTGTTGGGGAAGCGAATTTTTTTAACGCCAAGCTCGTCTTGTAAAAACTGGATCAACTTTTTGGCTTTATCGCTTTGGGCTTCAAACTCAATGCCTGCATAGATGTCTTCTGAGTTCTCTCTGAAGATGACCATGTTGGTTTTGTGAGGCTCTTTGACAGGCGATGGAACCCCTGGAAAATACTGGATGGGGCGCAAACACACATACAAATCGAGCTCTTGGCGCAACGCCACGTTCAAAGAGCGAATGCCTCCACCCACAGGGGTGGTCAATGGGCCTTTGATCGAGACCACATAGTCACGCAGCACCTCCAAGGTCTCGGCGGGGAGCCAGACATCAGGGCCATAAACTTGGGTTGATTTTTCGCCAGCAAAGATCTCCATCCAGCGAATTTTCTTTTGGCCCCCATAAGCTTTGGCAACGGCCGCGTCAACGACTTTGATCATCACAGGGGTGATATCAACGCCTGTGCCGTCACCCACAATGTAAGGAATGATGGGCTGATCAGGCACATTGAGGGAGAAGTCTTTATTGACGGTGATTTTTTCGCCACCTTCAGGAACTTTGATGTGTTGGTACATTGTGGGTGCTCCGCAGCCGAGGATTAAAGAAGACGCAGGTAGGGCCTTTGATTCTATGCCAGCCCCAAGCGATCAAGGCGCCAGCGGGTGCGATTCAAAGTGAGTGCGCCGGTAAAAACCGGCAAGGAGTAGACGGGTGAAAGTCCCAAACAATAAAGAAGTAGCGATTCATATTGTCCCCGAGTCATGCGCGACGTATCGTGAGGTGCGGCGTGAAGCGTTGACAGGGATATACATATACCCATCGGAACTGAAGATACCGGATCGCTGAGCCGTTTTGAAAACGGATCTGCGGCGTTGTAAATGCTCGCGATACCCAATGGTATCGCTGTGCTTTACGCCTTGCATCTCCATTCTCAAAACGACCCATCGACCCAGCATCTTCAGTTCCG